>PLFE01000105.1 GCA_003136675.1 Bryobacterales bacterium | reverse complement strand
AATCAAGACGGTGGAATCGGTAGGCGCCACTTTATCGATGGCTTCGCGGACGCGCCGGATCGCTTTGGAATCGCCCAGCATTTCATCGGCTTCGCCGACATCGGCGATGCGCTGCCGCAGCAGGACGTTTTCCGCCTGCAGCCGGTCGGTCAGTCGCTGGATTTGCGAGTACGCGAGAGAATTTGAAAGCGCCGTCGCCACGATGCCGGATACATCGCCGAACAGATTCACTTCTTCTTCAGTAAAGCTATCGGCCACCCGGCGGCTGATGGAAAGCGCGCCGATCAGGTGGTCGCGCACGCTGAGGGGACAGAGGACGTAGGCCGTTACGCCGAAATCGATCAGCTTCTCTTCCATGTCGAACCGGATCTTGTCCCTGGTCAAATGGTTCACGACGTACGGGCGGCCGAGCCGCGCGGCATGCTCCAGGTTGGTGCCCGCCAGCGGCTTTACCGTGGGCATGCGGCTCTCGATTTCCCCTCGCGTCATGTTGACGGCCCGGGCCGCAATGTCGGCGAACGTATCGCCTTCCTGACGGGGAAAGCCATCGATATGGATCGACCGGGTCTGTACCTTGCCTTCTTCCACGGTGAGCAGGACCAGGCAGTCCAGGGCCGCGAGCGGCTTCAGGGCCGTGGCGATGGCATCGGTGACGTCGGCCAGTTCCAGCGGCGCGTTCACAATCCGAGAGATTTCGAGCAGGAGCCGGTAGCGATCTTCATGCGAAGCGATTTCGAGTTCGGCCATGACTCACATTTTACGCGTCATTTCGATTCTGCAAAATAAGCCTCCTTCCAGGCGGCTGGTTTTGTTCCACTAATGCGGTTCTCCGAGGATGTGCGGAACGAACCCAACTCCGGCATTTTCGCCTGACCGTTCAAAGTTACTTTTCCGCAAATGCCCGCGAGTTGCTCACGCGGTTTTCGCACCTTCCCGCCGCCGGAAATCGAAATGTGAGGAACGAAGCCAGTTCCGTTCGCCTACACGCCGCGCCCCTTATCGAGGGCGCTTTGCGTCAGCCGTCCAGAAATGCAAAACAAGCTTCGCTGTAACCGTCTGGTTTTCTTCCACTTGCGCGGGTCGCCAAGGGCGCGAGTGGGGTCACGTGCAGCTTTTTTCCCCAGGCAAATTCGACGAGAGGGCACGCGGAATCAGATGTGCAGAACGAACCCAACTCCGGCATTTTCGCCTGACCGTTCAAAGTTAATTTTCCGCAAATGCTTCCGAGTTGCTCACGCGGTTCTCGCACCTCCCGACCACCGGAAATGGAAATGTAAGGAACGAAGGCAGTTCCGTTGGCCATCAGGCCGCGCCCCTTATCGAGGGCTTTGCGTCAGCCGTCCAGAAATGCAAAACAAGCTTCGCTGTAACAGGCTGGTTTTCTTCCACTTGCGCGGGTCACCAAGGGCGCGAGTGGGGTCAAATCCGACGAGAGGGGCACGCGGAGTCAGATGTGCGGAACGAACCCAGTCTCGCGTTTTCTTGCCCACCACAATTTGCGGCTCTCTCTGCGACGTGGGGTCACCTGGCTCCATCTTCTCACCGGTCGGGTTGATTCGCCGCCGCCGTCATTGGCAGACCCAAGGCAGGACTCGCCCGAGAATATTTTTTTGTTAGTGACTCAGGTGCTGAAGGGCCCGCCTTGGTCCCATTCACGGTTCGATCGAGGTAACCGACCAATGCATTCACTTCAGCCGGCGTTCCCACGACCGGCGGCATGAAGTTGCGGTACGGGGAATCGGCCGGCGCCTGATGGAGTAAGTTGACGATCCGCGCGATGGCCTCGCGGTCGTGACCTTCGAGCAGCTTTCGCATGGAACGATAGCCATCCACCGTATGGCAATTCATGCATTGGCCGCGGAACATCATCTCTCCGGTTTCCATTTGCGAATCCCTCCAGGGGCTCGAAGCAGCGTAGCCGACTTCATTCAACCGCGCGACATCGCTGCGGCGCACGCCGTTCGAATACATGTGCTGTCCAATGGTGTAAGGTTTGCGGATCATTTCCCGCGCATGCTCTGTGGCTCCGGTGGCGCACAGGGCGAGCACCAGAACGGCCACGCCATGTCCGAATCCAAAATCACGGGGATTGCGGATCGCGAGGAAGTAAACCACGGCGAGGATGGTGGCCGAGGTCATGACGGTGACTAATGCGGCGCGGGTAATTTGGGTGAAGACCCCGGAGCCGATGGTGCTGATGCCCGCCTGCATCAGGTGACGGCTGGATTCGGGGACAGACGCGAGATACCACACCAGCGCGAGGGGCATGAGCAGGAAAGCCGGCACCAGCCACCTCGCTGACCAGGAGATCCACTCGGTTTTCAGACGCGGGTGCTCGAAGCCGTTGATGCGGCTGGCCGTAATGAGCGCCCAAACTCCCGCCAGAGCGAGACATACGAGCGTCCGGAGCACCAGGCTGGGCCAGTAAGTGGGGTTGAAGAAAGCGGACCAGAAGCGTGACGCCTCCTGTCCGGTGCCCGCTACGGCGAGCCACGCGCTTCCCGGAGTCAGCATGAAGGTGAGGATGCCGTTGATGATTACCAAAGTGCACCAACTGGTTCCCGCGTAGATCCACCCCAGGCGCAAGTGGAGTCGATCGCTGACGCGGCCCCACGTGTAGTAATAAACCAGGGCGGTACTGATCTCGACCAGAAAGAAGCACCATTCCATGGCCCAGCCGAAGACGAAGTTATGAATCAATGTACTGGTGCTCTCCGGACTCGCGAGACCGATGGCGAACCAGATCCCCACTCCCGACACCGCTCCGAAGGAAGTGGTGAGGACGAGAAAGAATTTCGAGTGAGCGCGAATGGCCGTGAGCCATTCGCCGCTGCCATCGCGCAACGCTTTGCGCTCCGCCATGGGAAGATAAAATCCGCCCCCTACCGCGAAGTGCGAAATCATCACATGGAATATGGCGATAATGCCGATCACCCAGGCGCTTCCAAGAATCGGAACGTCCCAAACGGGGTAATTCATCGTTGTCTATTTCTCCCTTTTCGTGGCGGAATCATAAGTGGGTATACCCCAGGTCGGCATACCCCAGCGCGATCAGCAGAATCATGCCAGACAGGACAAGGACTCCGCCCCAGGTGACGAAACGTCCGGCCCTGCCGGCTTTGCCCTTGGGGTCGAACAAAGGCACCAGCGTCCAGAAAATCAATACGGCGGCGAACAGGCCCATACCCAGCAACTCCCCGGTGACGCCCGGAACAAACCGCCCAATGATCTTGAGGAGATGGAATGGGGGCATGAAGTACCACTCGGGATGAATGCCATTTGGGGCGGAAGCGAGAGGGTCCGCCTGCGGTCCCAGATCCCACGGGAACAGGGTAGCCAGGATGGTGATCACATTCAGGGCGATCAACCACATTCCCAGATCCATCGCGAAGAAGTTGGGAAAGAACGGCATGGTCTGCTTTTCGCTGGCCGGGCGCGATTCCTCGCCGGGGGGTGATGCGTTGCCGTGCTTCTGAACCAGGAATAAATGGAACATCAACAGCGGCAAAAAGAGCAAAGGCAAAACCACGACGTGCAATGCGAAGAAGCGCTGGACGGTGTCCGGGCTTACTTGCGGACCGCCTCGGATGAGGTCCGCAAGTACCGGCCCGACTACCGGAATCATGTTCGAGAATTGCAGTCCGATCTTGGTGGCGACGAAGGACAGCTCATCCATGGGCAGCAGGTAGCCGCTGAAACCAAAGACCAGAGTGAGCAGCAAGAGAACCAGGCCGCTCCACCATGCGAACTCGCGCGGCTTCTGATAAGCCTTCATAAAGAAGGCGGAGAACATGTGGACGCAAACCGCGAAAACCATCAGGTTTGCGGACCAGGAGTGGACGCTGCGGATCAACCAGCCGAAGTCGATGTCGTAAGTGATCTGCCGAACGGAGTCGTAGGCATCTTTCCCCGGGCGAAAGTAAACCAGCAGCAGGATTCCGGTGAATAACTGGATGATGAAGAAGAACAGCGAAAGGCCGCCCCAGTAATACCAGAACGAATGGCGGTGCTGAGGAACGGTCTTGTGTTTGGCGAGCGCGATGACATCGGAAATTCCCAGGCGCTCGTCGAGCCAGTCGTACAGTCCCGGCTTGGTTTTAGGCTCGGGATACAGTAACGTGCCCATCGGCCACCTCCACCTTGAAATTTGTGAGGCCTCTCGGTGGAGGGCCGGCGATTACCGCGCCGGTATTCATGTCATAGGTGCCGCCATGGCAGGCGCAGAAGATGCGCGAATTGCGGGGTTCGAACTTCACCGTGCAGCCGAGGTGCGTGCAAACCGCGTCGAAGGAGACATAACGCCCGTCGGCATGGTGGATCAGCAGGGCAGGACGCGAACCGAACAGGAACATGGTGGCGGAACCCGCGCCCGGAAGATCTTTCAGAGGAATGGAAACGGTGGAGACCTGTCCCTGTTCATTGGCGCGCGTAACGGGCGTGCTCAGGTAGCGGTAAACCGGATATCCGGCCGCGCCGGCGTAACATGCCGCGACTAACCCGGTGCCGATCTTGATCAATGAATCGCGCCGCGAAGAATGCGGCGGGTTTAGTTCGGGGTTCAACGCTTCGCTAGACATATTTTTCCTCCATCGGTTTTGCGGCTTTCATGACGGTGACCAGATAGCCTAGAAAGCCCAGCGCCGCGACGAATAAGAACAGAAATATTCCGACGACGGACCAATTGGTCACTACCGAGCGATTCCATACTTCGAAGCCGTGATCGCGGAGCGTGTAATCGCGGATTCCGTCGCGCACCAGGACCTCGCAAACGACATTGAGGAAAGCGAGCAGGGCTGCGCCGATGGCCAGAACGCCGGCCATGCGGCGGGTGACAAGAGCGACTAATCCAAGAGCACCCAGCAGCGCCGCCGTGGCCGCCCAACCATAGGTGAACGGACGGTAGAGGGCATCCGCGCCGACCTGGCTCATCACGCCAGAAGGCTGCAGGGCCAGGGCCTGCTCGCCAAACACCGTCTGCGCGATGAGCAGGGCGGCGATCAGAACGCCTCCGAACCGCCGGAGAAACGCGCGGGTGTCGTCGTCCAGATCCGACTTCAGAGCCAGTAGCAGGAGCGCCGCTCCGGTAACCGGAAATGCTCCACTGACAAAGAAGAGCCAGCGGGCGATCAGAGTGGGATCGGAATGATTCAACTGCACGCCGGAGGGATTCGCGTGATACATGGCGCTCCAGACCTGTGGGCGGAGCATGAGGGTCATATTGTTGCTGTAAATGAACGCGATGGTGAGCACGAGCAACAGGGAAGCGAGTCCCGTGGATGTCCAACCCTTGCGCTGATCGGCGCGTTTCGCCACGACGTAGAGGCCGTAGTAGCTGGCCATCAACAGGAAGATGACCGAAATCCAGTAGGCGCCCATCAGAACGCTGCTGGTGTAGAGCGCGCGACCGTAGAGCACCTGCGCGAATAGCAGAGGCGGGATACCGAGATTGATGACATAAGCCATGACGGTGGGCAGCCTGTGGGCCAGCAATCCGGACACCTGCGTCAACGTGGCGGAGTGGCTCCAGCGCGAAATTACGTGAAGGGTAACGCCGACAGCCAGGCCGGCTATCAGCAGATCGACCGCCACCAGGTGGAGCGCGAAGGTTACCAGATGCAGCAGCTTGAAAAGCCAGATCGGCGCGGGCAAAGGGATCGGGTCAACCGAGGGAATTGGCATCATATTCGCCGATGTACTGCAAGTGAGGAACCGTGCGCGATGACACGATTCGATCAATGTTTACAAGGGCAATGGACGATGCGGGCGCGCCGCCCGGAGCGAAATGGCGCGATCCGCCGGAGCGGGCTGGGTGAGATGGCCCAGGACCGGGGACTATTATGCGGCTGCCGACGCCACATTCTGTTCGTTGCGCCGGGACCACGATTCCCACACAAAACCGATGCTGGCGCGGAGTTCATCGATCTTGAGGGGCCGGGCAATCACGTGGAATGCGCCCACTTCGTCGGGGTCGAAGTCGAACACAAACCGAATCGGACAGCAGATGATCAGACGAGCCTGGGGAACAATCGCGCGAACGCGGCGGAGCAGGAGCGCGTCGGATACTCCGTATGTCCGTTGATCGACGAAGACGGCGGTGACTTCGGCGTCTTTCGAGATGCGCGCCAGGGAGTTGAGGTCCGGCGCGCATTGAACGGCCCACCCCAGATGGCTCGCAGCGGTATTCCAAGGGATGCGCTCCTCGGAGAAATCACCGAAAAAGACCACCGACGGGATAGACATGGGGCGTCTCGTTGATGAGCATTTTTCGGTCCAGAACTTCAAGCGCGATTTTGCACCCCATCTCACACCCGATCACAAGCGCGGACTGCGTCAATTCGCGCAACCGGAAACGGCATGCTGTTAGATTGTCTGTGATGGTTGCGGACGCTTCGAGATTGTTTGACCTTGCCACCAACGCCGGCGGACTGGCGGTGATCGGCCTGGATTCAGAGGGTTTCGTGCGATTTTGGAGTGATTCGGCGCACCGGATGTTCGGCTGGGCGGCGGCGGAGATGCTTGGCAAGCCGCTGGCCTTCGCTTTGGACTCCGGCTTGCAGACCTCGATTCCCACCCAGTGCGGAGAACAGATCGTCGTAGATATCCGGGTTTTGAACTGGAACGAAGCTCCGGGGCAGGCGCCGGGGAGTCTCTACGTCTTGCGGGATGTGACCTTGCAGCGTAAAGAACAGGCGGCGGCAAGAGCGGCGCGGCGATTTCGGGAACTATTGGAAGCTGCGCCGGACGCCATTCTCGAGATCGACCGGGAGGGGCAGATCGTTCTGGCGAATGCGATCGCGGGACAAATGTTTGGTTATTCCCGCACGGAACTGGTGGGCCTTTCCGTGGATCACCTGCTACCTGAAGCCACGCGGGGGCGGCACAAACAGCATCGCGACCACTACGATGCGCACCCCAGCACTCGCCCGATGGGTAGCGGACTCAAGCTCGAAGCGGTCCGGCGGGACGGCCGTCCTTTTCCGGTCGAGATCAGCTTAAGCCCCGTGGACAGCGAAGACGGCCAGCGCGTGATCGCCATTCTGCGAGACATTAGCGACCGGCGGGCGTCCGAGGAGAAACTGCTGAAAATTCGGGATGCATTCGCGCGGGAACTCGCCCTGAAGAATGATGAGCTTCAGAAAAGGAATCGGGAAATCGAGAAGGCCGACCGGCTGAAGAGCGAGTTTCTGGCGAGCATGAGCCACGAATTGCGCACCCCTCTGCACACCATCATCGGGTTTTCCGAGCTGCTTGGCGAACAATTGCAAGGTGCGCTCAACGATAAGCAGAAGCGCTTTGTGGACCACATTCTGAGGGATTCGCTGCATCTGCTCGATTTGATTAATGACATTCTGGATCTGAGCAAGATCGAATCGGGACGGCTGGAACTGCTGCGGGAGACGTTTGACGCGGGCGGCCCAATTGAAGAAGTGCTGGCGAGCATGCGGCCCCGGGCGGCGCTGAAGTCCATTGAACTCACCTATGGTCCAGGAGAACGAATCCAACTATTTGCGGACCGCGTGCGCTTCAAGGAAATCCTGTTGAATCTTTTGAGTAATGCCCTGAAGTTCACGCCAGACGGCGGGGGCGTACACGTTGAGGCGGTGGTTGAGGATTCGGGTTCCTGCCGTTTTACGGTAAGCGATACAGGGATCGGCATTCCGCGTGAAGAGCACGAAGCGATTTTCGACAAATTTTATCAGGCTGGATCGACCACGCGCGGCATTCGCGAAGGCACCGGACTCGGGCTGGCCATCACGCGCCATCTGGTGGAAGAACATGGCGGCCGCGTTTGGGTGGAGAGCGAACCGGGCAAAGGCAGCCACTTCTCGTTCACCATGCCGGCGAATGAGAGCGTGCTGGTCGCGCGAGGGGCGGATTCGCAGGGAGAGAGTGAGAATTGGCCCGCATCTTAGTTGCCGATGACCGGGCGGCCAGCCGCGAGCTGATTCGGTCGATGGTGGAAGGCGCGGGCCACGAAGCGGATGAAGCGGAAAATGGGGCAGAGGCGTTGAGCGCGGTGGTGAAGAACCCGCCGGACCTGATTCTGCTAGATTTGCATATGCCGTTGATGGATGGATTTGAAGTTGTCCGGCAAATTCGAGCCCGGCCGGAATTGTCGAAAATCCCCGTGATCGCGCTCACCGCCAGCGCCATGCTGGGCGACCGCGAGCGAGCGCTTCGAGAGGGATTTACGGCCTACATTACGAAGCCGGTAAGACTCCAGGAACTACGCGGAGAAATCGATCGGCTTTTGCGACTATGAACGACATGAACGCGGGCCTTGCAATGGTCATTATCGACGATAGCCCAGGAAGTTTGGAAATGCTGTCGGCAGCGCTCTCGCAAACGGGGATCGAGGTCTACACCGCTTCCGACCCGGAGGAAGGCCTGGAACTGGTTCATCAGAAGCATCCTCAAATCGTTTTGACCGATCTGAAAATGCCCAAGCTCGACGGACTCGAAGTGCTGGATCGCATCATGGAATTCGATCCGGCGATCGACGTGATATTGATGACCGCGCATTACTCCAGTGAATCGGCTGTGGAGGCGATCCGGCGGGGCGCGTCGGATTACTGGAACAAGCCTGTCTCTATCAGTACACTGAGGGAGCGCGTGGGCCAACTGGTGGATCAATCGCGCGAGCGGCACCGGGCGGTGGTTCTTGAAGGCGAACGTCTGGCGGCATCTCAATTTCAGGGAATGGTGGGGAGCAGTCCCCAGATGCTCGAGCTGTTCTCGCGCATCCGGCGCGTGGCGCCGCATTTTCGGACGGTTCTGATTACCGGGCAAACCGGGACGGGGAAGGATCTGGCAGCGCAGGCTCTGTTCGAACTCTGCCCGGCAAAAGGGCGGTTCGTGGTTCTGAATTGCTCGGCGGTGGTGGAAACGCTGTTCGAGAGTGAACTATTTGGCCATGTGAAGGGCGCGTTCACCGGCGCCACTCAGGACAAGCTGGGCCTGATCGAGTATGCCAGCGGGGGCGTTCTGTTTCTGGACGAGATCGGCGACATGCCGATGTCGACCCAGGCCAAGCTTCTGCGAGCCTTGCAGAACCAGGAGATTCAGCGCGTGGGATCGCTGGCGATGCGGCACGTGGATCTGCGCGTGATAGCGGCAACGCATCGCGATCTGCCAGCGATGATCGCGGAAAGGCTATTCCGTGAAGATCTCTACTACCGGCTTGCCATGGTGGAGATTCAAACCCCGCGCCTGGCCGAACGGCCCGAAGATATCCCGTTATTGACGCGCCACTTCGTGGCCAAGTTTGCGCAACTCTACAGCAAGCCGATTCGCGGTTTGACGCATCGCGCGCAGATCGCGCTGGCGCGCCACGCGTGGCCGGGGAATGTGCGCGAGCTGGAAAATGCAATTGGTCACGCGGCCATGATGGCCATGGGCGATACGATCGATGTTGGCGACCTTCCCGCGCAGGTGCGAGGGCATGGCGCGGAAACCGGTGGGTTACAAAAGGCCGCGCATGCGGGTCCGCATGGGGGAGACGATTCCGAGTCGCTGGATGCGCACGAGCGGCTGCTGCTGGTGGATGCCATGCAGCGCTCGGGAGGGAATCAATCGCAGGCCGCGCGACTGCTCCGCATCGGACGGGACGCGCTGCGCTACAAGCTCAAGAGGCACGGGTTGCAATAACGGGCTTTAGAGGCTCAAAACCGGACAGGGCGCTTCGTAGATGATGGGGCAGGTATGCGAACGAACGGTTCCGAGGAAGTGCTCGACCGCGCCGCGGCCGGTGATCACCAGACTCGCCTCATGCTTGCGGGCGATCTCGGCAATGACCGGCGCCACCGCGCCGGCATGCACGGAGACGCTGAATTCGGTTCCGGCCTCAGCTTGTAACCGGGCGATCTCCTGGCACGCATGATCGGTGTAGTAGTTCTGGCGTTCGAGGGTGCGAGGGTCCGGCTCATCGGCGTGGTTTTTGCCCAGATTTTGAAGCATGCTGTGGGCCTGGGGGACGGCGTGGGCCAGGCAAACGGTTGCCCCGAAGCTTTTCGCAAGGTCCGCCACGCTTTGGATCACATGGACGCTTTCCGCGACCAAATCGATGGCACAGACGATGCAGTTCGGTTCCATGTGGTCTTTTGGGGCGGGTTCTGCCGCGTGGGTCATCGTCCATACCGGGCATTTGGCGGTGTGAAGAACGTTGGCGGTTACGGAGCCCAGTAGGGCTCGCCGGAAAGGTCCGTAGCCGTGGGTGGGCATCATGATCAGATCCACGCCGTTCGCTTCCGCGAATTCAGCGATCACCGAGGCGGAATCGCCGAGCTGCACCACGCGCTCGACGTCGGCGCCCGGCAGCACAGATTTTATGGTGTGCCGTGCGCGGTCCTGCAAGGTACTCACTTCAGTGGCGTCGACAACATAGCCGGCGGACATTCCATAGAACGCAGCCGGCAAATCGATGACGTGCAGGGTGGTGATGCGCGCGCCGAAATGCGCGGCGAACCGGGTGACATGGGCTTCCGTTGCCTTGGCCATGTCCGAGAAGTCGGTGGGAAACAAGATGTGCCGAACGGTCATTGGCCAAGCTCCTCTGTAGCGGATGTTTTCGGTGATCATGAACTGCGACGGGGATGTGCAGTTCTGGGTCCGGTTACAAAACGCTCAAAGGAATCGACTTACGCGTTGGCCGCGAGGTGTGGCTGCGCCGTTTGCCGCATCAACGGCAGGCATTGTGGGGTATCTGACACAATTGTTCTCATCGAACGGGGGAGTCAGGCCATTGCCTGTCTGGGGCCCATAATGTTTGTCAGCAAGCGTCTGAGTTCCGCGCGAGCCCGGAACAGGCGGCTCTTGGCGGCCGAGATCGAGATGCCCAGCGTTTCCGAGAGCCCGCGCAAATCCAGCCCCTCGTATTCATGCAGCACCCAGGCATCGCGCAACCGCTCCGGCAATCCGCGCACGGCGCGGGCGATCGCTTCGGCGGCTTCCCGCTGCTCCAGCACCTCATGAGGGCCGGGCAGGCGTGACGCCGGATAAAGCAACTGCCGCGGCTCGACCGCCAGCGCATCCATACTAACGGCCGGGTGCCGGCGCAACTGGCGCAACCGCATGAGGCACTGGTTCACCACGATGCGGTTCAACCATGTGCTGAAGCTGGATTCTTCCCGAAAATTGACCAGGCTTCTGAGCACGTTTCTGAAGGCGGACTGAACAGCGTCCGCAGCCTCTTCGTCTTCACGCAAAATCGACCGCGCGAGCCTTAGCGCGGCCGGATAATGCTGTCCCAACAATTCTTCCAGATGTTCGGACTGTTCCATGGGGCCGGTATAGTGCACAATCGTGACCAAGCCAGAGGTGCTGATTATGAAGCAGTTAGCCGAACCGAGTTGTCCGGAAACTCACTGAGAATCGCGAATTCGCGAATTTCGGTTTATTGGGTCGTTTATTGGTTCGGGGGCGGCCCCGCGAGGTCAAGACTCAGATGCGGCTCGGCTGGGCCGTCGGTGATCTGGTAATCCGCCGGGACCTGAAAGAGCGAGGCGTCCGGATTCGCGCGGCTGACATTGGTTACGGTAAACACCGTCTGTCCCATCCTCGGATCGGTGTGAATTGTCTTGAGGTTGGTCTGCAGGTCCGGTGAATACCAGCGCTCATCCACAATCTGCATCGGTAGTTCGTTGCCCTCCGCGCCGGCGGGAATGGTGACGGTTTTGCGGGTTCCGGTGACGCTGAGCCCTTCCATCGTTTGCGGGCCCAGATTTTCATCGTTCGTTTTGATGCCGGGCGGAGGCGCGTCGTAGGTGACGACTCCCGCGGTTCCCTCTGCGCGCACGTCCGAGGAGAAGAAAACCTGGCTCGTATCGCGCGCGCGTTTCTCCGCGCGAATCTTGTCGGGGTCCGGGGGAAGGGGAGGTGGAGGAGGTCCCACACTCGGCATCTTGTCTGCCGTGTGACTCTCCGGTCGGAGGTTGTAGCGAACGCCCGCCACAGCGTCGTTGATCATGATCATCGAGTGCTTCCCGGCGGACGCGAGAGCTCCTATGCTTCCGAAAGACTGCTCCACGCGCGACCGGCCCTGGCCGTCCCGATAGACCTTGGCGGTGGAAGTCTGCACGATCCGATTGCCATCGGCGAGCGTCTGCGTCGTGGTGGTGGTCTGCTCGGCGGAATACGGCGCACCTTTGATGGCCTTTAACTCCATTCCGCCGCGCTCCGATGTGGTCTTAAAAAAGAATACTTTGTCCGGCCCCGGGGGATTCAGGTCTGTCTGCGCCCGTGCCGCGGAAGCCAGCACAAAGGCTGCCGCCATGCCTGTTCGTTGAATCCACTTACTTTTCATTGTCTTCTCCTTTTGTCTTCCTGCTTGTCTTACTGTTCGATTTACTGCACATTTCGATNNTGCACATTTCGATTTACTGCACAAGGCGCACAGCTCGCGCCAAGCCGTTCTCACCCAATATCAGTTCGGCGTTCACACGCATGTCGGGCTGAGCTCCCCATACCCGCAGCCCCAGGCTTGCCAGGCCAGTCGCGGAGAGGTTCACTCGCACGATCTCCACGCGTTCGGAGGGGTCGAGCGGCGTGGCATACGGGATGGGGATGAACGGCGCTTCGGTTTCAGGCGCGGGAGTAGCGCGTGTCGCTTTGATGATTCGTGCTCTGCGTCGCGCGGCTTTCGGGGCCGGCGAGGAAACCTGTAACGGCGGATGCACGGCAACCATGGGCGACGGGGCTTTTGGCGAACCGGTTAACGGACCTTCCAGCGGTTGCCTCGGTGCCAGGAAGATCCAGGCGGCTACCAAAGCCGCAGCGCCCGCAAGAGCCGGAATGGTCCATCGCGGAATTTTGAAGCGCGGTCCCCTCACAACATCGAAGCGCGCCAGTAGTTGCGCCTCCAACGCCGGCGACGGCGCTGCAGTCTCGTTGGTCGAAATCGACCTCAGCCCCGCGCTCAGGGTGCGCTGATTCAGCAAAGCCCGTTGGCACTCCTCGCACTCGCGAACGTGATCGAGCACCGCGGCATCATCCCGGCCGCGCGCCATATCCATCACCTTTTCTCGAAACTCGTCACAACTCATGCCGCGCACCCTCAAACCAAACACCTTGCCTGCAACTTCGCCAGTAACATGCTGCGCGCCCGGTTCAGGCGCGATCGGACGGTCCCCACCGGGCATTCCATTACGGCGGCCGCGGCTTCGTAACTCATCTCGTGTAAATCGCAGAGCACCACCGCCTCCCTGTACTTCGGAGGCAGCACAAGAATCGCATCCTTCAAAGCCTGAATATTTTCGCGCCGCGTCAAGTCACCGAGAATATCTTCATTGGTCGAGAACCCCTCCGCGTTGTCATCCATGCATTCGAACTTGCGGTCGCGCTCCAGATGTCTTCGCACAAGGTTGCGCGCGACACCGAACAGGAAAGGTCCGATCTCACCGCGGGCCGGATCGAAAAGGTCCGGCCGGTCCATCAGCGTGAGGAAAGTCTCCTGCGTCACTTCCTCAGCGGCGGCCGGGCTCCCGCTCATCTGCAGCGCGAAACGAAAGATTCTGACGCTGTGTTGACGGTAGAGTTTCGCGAATCGATTGGCGTCGGTCATCCGGCTTCTGCTATTAGTTCCGAGAGCGCCGGGGTGTAGTTCCAATTTATTCCTCCGGTGAGTGGAAACTAACTCCTACACGCGCTGGTAACTAGAGTAAGTGTCTAACATCGAGCAACCATGCCGATAGCGCCGCTGGTTAGTTCGGACTTATCTCCGGCCGTATCACGGTATTCTTCTGTATTTCCATAAATTAGATTCTATTTCGTTTGACTTTCTGTAAAAAGTAGTTCACATTCGAGACAGCACCCCACGCTCTTGGTGATGCTGAAACAGCCCGGCTGGGGCTGTTGATCAGGTCCCCCATCTCCACCCGGAAAAATAGAAGTCGTCTCTCAGGATGGACATTGGCCGGAACATTTTCCCCTCTCTTTTCCGGGTAAAGGACAGGAACTTCGACGGAGCTTCGTTATGTTTAAACGTTTTTTCCAGACCTCTAACAACGAGAGCGGGCCGCTGCCGGAAGAAGTGAACGGCAACGGCGGCTCTTCCTCGACCGGCGCGTCCAGTCCGGTTGACCAAAACGGCAGCGCCCCCGCGTCTGCCGCAGCTGGCCGCTTGAATGCAGTGGCCACATCGGACTCGTTTGAGTCCATTTATCAAAACGCCGCGGTAAAACCGCCCACGCTGGCATACGGGATTCTGAAGGTTGCGGAAATGGTGGGCAGTCCGCATCTCGCTGGAATGTCCGCCGAGCCCAAGCGAAACTCCATTCTGATGGCGCTGGAGGCGGCTGGGGCGGAGATTGACTTTCTGCTGGAAGACGCGGTTTTCCGCCAGCGCGCGCTGAACGATCACGAGGAAGCTCTGCTCCAAAAGCAGAGGGAGTTCGAGGCGGCCAAGTCCGCGGAGGCTCGCAAGGTTCAGGCCGAATTAGAGCGACTGACGGCTCAATACATGGAGCGCATTCAAGCCAACCTGGACGAAGTGGCTCGCGAGCAGGATAATCTGCGGGGCTGGCAGAGACGAAAACAGCAGGAATCCCAGAGGATCGCCGAGGCCGCCATGTATTGCGTTCCCAATGGCAGCCAGGCGGCGAACGGCGCTTTTCCGACCCTGCTGGAACGCGGCGCAGCGGCATCGTGGAGATAGGTTGTGGAGACAGGAGGACACGTCATGTTCGCAGTGGAAAGCAACGGCCATC
Organism: Bryobacterales bacterium; assembly: GCA_003136675.1. Classification (GTDB taxonomy): domain Bacteria; phylum Acidobacteriota; class Terriglobia; order Bryobacterales; family Bryobacteraceae; genus Bog-113. The sequence goes on along the minus strand of PLFE01000105.1, from coordinate 1,562 downwards.
GCGCCTCTGCCGCAAAACCTGCTTCGGTCGAAGCTGTTTCTATCGATCCGGAGCCGATCGAACCCGATCCCGACCTCGCCCCGTCGCTTGAAACGATCTATCAAGACGCCCACATCAAGCCGTCGCCTTTGGGATACGACATTCTAAGAGCGGCGGAAATGGCCGGCAGCCCCCATCTGGAGGGGATGTCTCAGGAGGCCAAGCGGAATGCCCTGCTGATGGCGCTTCAGGCGGCGGGCGTGGATTTGAATTTCATCGTGGCGGATGCCATCTCGAGGCAACGGGCACTGAACGACCACGAAGACGGCCTTTTCAAGAAGCTGAAAGAATTCGAAGCCGAAAAGGCCAGGGATTCGAGCCGGTTGCAGGCGGAACTCGACCGCCTGATGGCTCAATGCAAATCCCGCATCAAGGCCAATCTGGATGACGTGGCGAAAGAACAGGACGAATTTCACGCGTGGCAGAAGAGGCGGCATCTGGAGTCCCAGCGGATCGTCGGTACAGCCATGTTGCTGGTGCCTCCTGACACCGCGTCGGGCGGAGACAGCCTGGCCGCGCTGCTGGATCGCGCGACCTCTCCCCGTAAGTAGAGGCCCACTTTGATTTTTGCCGGAATGTGCCTCACGATTACCCTGCTGGTCTTCTGGCCGCGGCGCCTGAGAAAGCAGCCCCCACTGGACGGGAACGACTTGCGAAGAATGCGCCGGTTCTGCGACCGCGTGCATGCCGATGAACGCTTACCTCACGACTAAATCACCAATTCATGACTACCCCTCAAACAGAAAATCATCAACCCATCGGGCTCGACGTTGGTTCGAGCCGGGTGGTGGCGGCGCGGAGTGTGGACGGCAAGTATAAGTACGAATCACAACTCAACGCCTTTTTAACAGTTCCCTATTCCAGGCTGGCGGCCAGTCTACTGGAACGGGACAACGTCTTTCACGAGGTGCAAGGCGCGGACATTCTCGTCATCGGAGAGGATGCGCAAGGGCTCGCGGAAGTTTTCCACGTGCCGATTCGCCGGCCGATGCTGAACGGCGTTATCAACCCACAGGAGCCGCACGGAATCGCGGTGCTGCGACGGATCATCGGCAAATTACTTGGCAAGTCCGCGGAGGGCCAAAAAGTCTTTTTCAGCGTGCCGGCCCCAGCCATTGCCGGGAACGATGGGATTGCCTTCCATAAGGCTTCCATCGGGCATCTTCTCACCGAACTGGGCTACGCTCCCACGCCTTTCGAGGAAGGGCTCGCGGTGGTGTTCGGGGAACTCGACGCGTCCAACTTCACCGGCATCGGAATCTCGTTCGGAAGCGGGATGTGCAACGCTTGCCTNNGCGCTGCTCTCGATGCCAGTGATCAGTTTCAGTGTTTCCGGGGCGGGCGACTTTATCGATACTCAGGCGGCACTGGTTACGGGCGACCTGGCCGACCATATCCGGTTGCAGAAAGAAAAAACATTCCGGCTGAACGGCCTGACCAGCGACCGCGTACACAACGCGCTGAATGTCTATTACCAGGAGATGATCGGGAACCTGGTGCAAGCGCTGCGGAGCCACCTGGCG
>PLFE01000009.1 GCA_003136675.1 Bryobacterales bacterium | reverse complement strand
CTGGCGAACTCACCCCAAGCCAAGGCTTATGCTTCATACTGCACCTCCTGCGAACGGCAGACGACATTCTCTGGGAGAGGCCGCCTCTTGGCGAGTTTGACACCTTGTGCCTTTCGCGGTGGATTGGGTCCGGGATCCTCATATAGCCAGTCGTCCCGATCGTTCACCGGGTAGCCGCGAAGCAGTCCGTGGTTACGCCAGGTGATCACGCATTTCGGATTAATATCCAGCCGCGCCGACATTTCTTCGAGCGTCAACAGACCCTTCTCTCGCAGTCGATCATACCGCGGTTTGAGCGCGTATTCATGGCGGAGACGCGCCACGATACGACTGTTGAAGCGTTGCCCGCAACCGGACAGTGCCCCACGTTGATTCAGGATTTCTACGATTTGCTTGTCAGTGTAATGGTCCGTCAGTCGATCCACTTCGGCGACTATCTCCGCTGGTGTTGTTCTAAGTTCCCAGGCGGTGAGAGGTCGGGATAATTCCAGCGACTTGGCCGCGCCGCCGTTGAACCGAACATGAACCGTGATCCCACTCCCGCGGATGAGGGTCACGTCGGCTAGCAGCAAGCGAACCATGCGCTTCTTCTCCCGGTCTGGCGTTTTGGGATCCTGCCACAGCCGCGGAAAGTCACTTGCGAGAGCCGAGATTCGGGCACGCTGTTGTTCATCAACACCGGCGCGGTCCTGCTGTCGTTGTTGCTCGTACTGCTCCTGCGCCTCCGTTAACGAACGGAGCTTTTCGTTCCAGTCCCCCTCAAGCGAGTCCGCGACCAGGCGGTTGGCCGGGTCAACGTGCAGATAGCGGCGCTGGGCCAGATCGGCTTCATAGCGCGCCCTTTCCACCTGTTTTTTGCGGAGTTTGTCCACCTCCTCTATTCGCGTTTGAAGTTCCTTTTGGACCGATAGCGTGACTTCGAGCGCCAATGGAGTGACGCTTTCCACAAGAAGTTGCCCGACGGCTCTATCAATGTGGTCACCGACAACTCGCTGGCATATTGATAGAGCGTGCTCGATGCCGTCGCGCTGGCAAACGTACTCGGGCACGAGATGGTCCTGGCGCGCGTGGTAGCGCACCGTCATCCGGCTCCCGCAGATGCCACAAACCACCAAGCCTTGCAGCAGCGCCGGGCCTTCACGAGGAGGACTTTTGCGGCGGTCGGCTCCGTTCGCATGGGCGTTCTCCTGGAGCCGCCGCAGGTTCTCCTCATACTGTTCCCAAGAGATGTAGCCGGGGTGAACATCCTTGAGTAACACCCACTGCTCGCGTGGCAGTTTGGTGTACGAGGTACCTCCATTCGGGTTGTTGCGGGTCCGACTGCGGCCGAAAACGAACGCGCCCGTATAACGCGGATTGTGCAGAATGTGCAGCGTCCGGCTGTGCGGCAGTTCGGCCCACACCAGATCGCCTTTATTTGGCCCCTTTCTTAACCGCCGGGGAAACAGCAGTCCCTTCTGGCGGAAGGCTTTGACTACTGCACAGGCCGATGCAGTGCGGCGGAATGTTTCGAAGAAGAATCGAATGCTTTCCTGTACCTGCTTGTCCGGGTCCAGTACGGGCTCGTTGTTAGCGTTGTAGACGAAGCCGACCGGCAAGGGACATTGCAACTCACCGCGTCGGGCTTTGTTCAAGATCCCGCCTTGCAGGCGGGCCCGGAGCACATGCAGTTCGGCTTCGCTCATCGTCCCCTTGAGACCTAGCAGAAGACGATCATTGAAGTGCGCTGGATCATAAACCCCGTCTTCATCAAGGATGAGTGTGTCGGTGAGAGCGCAGATTTCCAGGAGCCGATGCCAATCCGTGGAATTCCGTGCCAGCCTGGAAACCTCCAGACCGAGCACGATTCCGGCTCTGCCAATGCCCACTTCCGAAACCAGCTTCTGAAAACCTTCCCGATCGACAGCCGATGCGCCGGACTGTCCGAGATCGCTGTCGATAACGATAATGCGCTCCACAGGCCAGCCTAGGGCAATAGCATGTTGGCGCAACCCATACTGCCGTTTGGTGCTTTCGGTATTCTCGAACACTTGGCGAAGCGTGGATTGGCGGACATAAAGATAAGCGTTCCGCTTTAGATGGCCGGCATTGACCTTTTGGTGTGCGCCGCCTGTCATGGGATTACCTCCTGGTGTAGGGAAAGAATCATGCCCGCCAGCAGAGTGGCGATCTGCGACCGCATGTCCACAGGGAAAGGTTCATGAACCACAGGTTGAGATCGCGTGGCCGGTTCGACATTGCCGGCGCATTCTGACCAGGCCTGCATCCAAGCCGTCATTCCACGCCGGAGGAATAGAGCGAGGCCCAAGCCTTGGTCGCCGGAAGTGAACCGGCCCATGGCGTCCCGACGCAACTGCTCGTAATGGGCAGTGAGATCCTGCCGAGGGGTAGACGTGTCGCTGGCTCCGTTCAGCGGCGTTTTTTTTGATGGCGCAGCAGGCTGCGTTCGATACTTCGTGGATGAACCTGGGTGCCGAAGCGTTCCTGGATTCGATTCACCAGATCCGGCAATCGAATGGACGGTTCTTTTAGTCGCACCTCGCCAATGAATGTGATGACCTCCTCGGTGAGCTTGTGGGCCTGCTTGGGGCCGCGCTTGTGTGGCACCAGACCGGCAAGACCGTCTTGCTCGAAGGCCGACTGTGCTTGATAGAAAGATGGCCGCGAAAAACCGAAGTTCGCGGATGCATCCGTGACGGACTTGCCTTCGGTCCGTACCCGGCGTAACATCTCGTACTTGACCTGAACCAGATCGCGAGGATCGAAGAAATCGTCTTCGAGAAAGAGCGCGTCGCGTACGGTCTTCGGACGCGGGTTCAGCGTTCCCTGTCGTTGAAGCGTTCGGAACTTGGTTTCGTGATCGGCCATAGGTAGCTGGCAACCTTGCAACAAGATACGTAAATATAATTATGATCCATTCTGGCGTCATGTCAAGATCTTTCTGCGATCCAGAGCCAATGCATAATGGACAATATACGAAATAATAGCGCATTATCGCAAGGCATCGCAGAACACCTCCGGCATGATTTCCTTTACATATGCGGCGTTATTATCTTTACACTTCGAGTGCTCCAGAATCATCGCATCGTCTCCATCAAACTGGCCAGCTGTAATAACTCGTCGTAGCGAAACAGACACCGCCCTGCGGCCAACACTACAAATGGATCTGCTGGCAGCACTGTTGTCCAGCACGCTGGAATCGAGCGCAGGAGGCCGGTACGGTCATGGAAGTAGACACGGTCCTCACCCCAGTTGTGGCGGTAGGTGATCAACTTGAAATGCTGGCCTCTTAGCGGATGATGTGGATGGATGACTTCGAAAGTACCGTCGGCACCGTCACCATGCGATGTAGTTGACAACCCAGGCCAAAGGCCGCATCGAACGCAG
>PLFE01000175.1 GCA_003136675.1 Bryobacterales bacterium | reverse complement strand
CGCGGAGCGAACGCATAAGGACTGCCCAGCACCGCCGCATTGGGCTTGATGAACGCCAACTGCAGATTCCTGGTATACGATTCCGGCAGCGGCTTGCCATTCCACTTCTGCAGATCCGGCTTGGGATCGAATAAGTCGAGCTGGCTGGGTCCCCCTTCCATGAACAGGAAGATGACATTCTTCGCCTTCGGCGCAAAGTGGGGTTTCCGGGGCGTAAGCGGGTTCCCGCTTTCGCCTTCCAGAAGGCTCGCCAAAGCCATTGTGCCAATTCCCGCGCCAACTTCTCGAAAGAAATGCCGGCGGCTGCGAATGCGGCTCAGGTCAGGAAAATCCATTGGTTACTCCCGCGTTATAAATTCGTGCGTATTCATCAAAATGCGCGCCACCCCGGTCCATGCATAATCCGGCGGCTGGGTGGCAAAGTAAGCCTGCAGTTGCTGGCGCTCGGCCGCATCCGGAGTTCGTCCAAAGCACAGCCGGTACGCATAGTTGAGCCGCGACGGAAAGTCGTTCGGGGTTTCCTGTTCCAGGCGCCACGCCAGGGCCTGCGCGGATTCGAAAAACACCGGATCGTTCATCAGGTTCAACGCCTGCAGCGGAGTATCGGAACTACGGCGGCGCGTGCACGCCATCTCCGAATCGGGCTCATCGAAGTTCACCAGAAACGGATAGGGCGCCGTGCGCTGGTAATGAATGTAGAGCCCGCGGCGATAGCGATCCACACCCGTATCGTCCCGCCATTTCGCGCTTCCCGCATAAGTGAGCTCGGAGACGCCCGCGGGTTGCGGCGGATGAACGCTCTTGCCGCCAATCGCTGGATTGAGCAAGCCGCTCACCGCCAGAGCTTCGTCGCGAATCGATTCCGCGGGCAGGCGCGTCGGAGACTGGCGCGCCAGCAGAACATTCAACGGATCTTTCTGGTCGAGCTCCGGACGAGCATGCGAAGACTGTTTGTACGTCGCCGAAAGAACAATCTGCCGGATCATTCTCTTCACGTCCCAACCGGTGTCCCGAAAGTCGTTCGCGAGCCAGTCGAGAAGCTCAGGATGAGACGGTTTTGACCCTTGTGTTCCAAAGTCATCGCTGGTCGACACAAGACCCTGTCCGAAGAGCTCCTGCCAATAACGGTTCACGGCGACGCGCGCGGTAAGTGGATTTTCGGGCGTGAAAAGCCAGCGCGCAAGGGCCAGGCGGTTCACCGGGCCGTCTTTTTTCAGAGGCGGTAGAAACGACGGTGAATCGGGCTGCACTTCCACGGCGTTATTCTTGATGTCCCCCTTGGGATGAGTGAACGTACGGTGCGGATCGGGGTCGTCGGCCAGCGTCATCGCCTCGGACATCCGGGGAAAGCGGGAGTCCAGATCGTGGATCGCCTTGGCTGCGGCATCGCAATGCTTCGCCGCAATCTTGTCTTTGCTTACTTCGGGGCCGTAGTTATCCAGGAAGTAATCGGTGAGGATTTCATTCTCGCGTGGAGTTCTTGTATCCGGCCGTAGAATCAAGCGGTCGAAGTTATCGATCATCACGCGGTTCTGAGTGACCCAGAAATCCCACGCGACATCCTTGCCGGGGTCTTGAATCGCCCGCTTCAGTTGCGTTTCCCATTGTGCCTGTAACGCGGGCTGGTTGGCCCATTCCAGCAGCGCTCGCCGCTTTTTCTCATACTCCGGCTTGGCGAGAAGGTAAGGCCCTACCTCGCCGGGAACAGGAGCATCGATGTTCAATTCGCGCGACTTATCGAAGAACGCCAGTATCTGATAGAAGTCTGTGTGCAAGATAGGATCGAACTTGTGGTTGTGGCATTGCGCGCACCGCACGGTCATGCCCAGCCAGACGGTCCCAAAGGTTCCAGTGCGATCCACCAGTTGTTCGTAGCGATCCTGCTCGCGGCTGGTTCCCGCCTCGCGATTGGTCAGCGTATTCCGAAAGAAACCCGTCGCCGTGCGCGTCTCGGCGGTGGCCTCCGGTAATTCATCGCCGGCGATCTGCTGGATGGAGAATTGATCGAAGGGCATGTTGCGATTGATCGCATCGATCACCCACTGCCGGTACCGCCAGGCGGACTTCCTGGTGAGGTCCTTTTCGAATCCATCGCTATCGGCATAGTGCGCCAGGTCCAGCCAATAGCGCCCCCATTGCTCACCGAAATGCGGCGAATCCAGCAGGCGATCCACCGCGCGCGGGTAGGCATCCGCGCTTTTATCTTTGACGAAGGCGTCCACCTGCGCCGGCGTTGGCGGCAAGCCCGTCAGATCCAGCGAAACACGGCGGATCAGGGTGACGCGATCCGCCGCCGGCGATGGCTGAATGCTCTCGGCTTCGAGCCGCGCCAACACGAAACGATCGATGTCATTTACGGGCCATGCCCGGTCTTTCACCACGGGGGGCTGCGGGTGCGCCACGGGCTGCAACGACCAAAGCCTGGTAGCCGAAGCCGGAGCAATGATGCGAGCGGAATCCGGCCAGGCCGCGCCCGCGTCGATCCACGATTTCAGAGCGCCGATTTGATCTGGCGTCAACGGCGGTCCGCTGGGCGGCATCACTTTCTTCTCGGCGCCCGTCACCATTACGATTAGCCGGCTGGACGCCGCGCTGTGCGGTTTGATCACGGGCCCGGACAGGCTCCCCTTCATCGCGAGATCGCGGTTGTCGAGGCGAAGCCCGGCCATCTGCATTTGCGCGCCGTGGCACATGATGCAGCGCTTCTGAAAGATCGGCTGGATGTCGCGCGCGAAGTCGGCCGACGCCGCATGGAGGCCGGTGGCCGCGAGAGTGAGAAACAGGGCGCGACTGAGGGATTGCATGGCCGTTTGGTGATAGTCTATCGCGAAAGGAATTCCTCCACGAGACGGTGGAAATGGAACACTCCGTTCTCGCGCTTCACGGAGTAGCGGCCCCTGTCATAGGTGCTCGACCGCAAACCCTTCTGCACGTTTTCGCAGATCTTGATATCCTCCTGCTGAATCTCATCGCTGAACTCCACCGTATCCGCCGCGATCTCAGAGGCTTGCCCGTTCCTGGGGTAGGTAAACCACTCAAAAATCGTCAGGGTCTTGTCGTGTCCCACGGGCAGAATGATGTTACTGCTCAAGTTGTCCGGATACACATTCAACATGAAGTTCGGGAAGATCCAGAAATAGAGCGCGCGATTGCCCGCGTCTTCCCGACTATACCGGCGCGGTTCATCACGGCCGGGACGCGGCGGCCGAATCGGCGCGTATTGAGAGGAGTAGTAACGGAATGTGTCCACGCGGTATTGGTTATAATCCAGCTCGCGAAATAACGAAGGGTGCGCGGCCGGCAGATGGTAACCCTCCAGGTAGTTATCCACATAGACCTTCCAGTTGCAATCGATCAGGTAGTCCCGGCGATAAGAGAAATGCAGCTGATCTATAGGACATCCCAACTCCGCCACCTGCGCGGGAATATCTCCCATCACCTCCGCCAGCGGCGGCGCCTGGCCGTCTATATTCACAAAGACAAACGGCCCCCAGACAGCAACGCGAACCGGCGGCAGCGAGACCTGTTTCAAATCCCAGTCCTCGACGCCCTCAAATTCCGGGGCAACCAGAAGCTTGCCATCCAGCCCATAGGTCCAGGCATGGTAGGGACAGCGGAGGGACTTTGCGCATCCGTGGCCCTCCAGAATGATGGAGGCTCGATGACGGCAAACGTTGGAGAAGCCGCGCAGAACGCCGTCGTTTCCGCGCACAATGGCTACAGGTTCCCCGGCGACTTCGCAAGCCAGATACTCCCCTGGCCGGGACACCTTGTCGACATATCCCGCGGGCTGCCAGGTTCGCCGGAAGATTTTGTCGATCTCTGTGTGCAACACTGCTGAATCGGTGTACCAGTGCGACGGAATCGTGCGTCCGTTTGCCAGAGATGAGGACATAGTTATCAGTATGCCGCCAGGCCACTCTAGAAAATTCGGGCAGCTGCACCGCGCCTTTGGAATCGCGTTCGGGCTGGCCATCACGGTGGGCGGCACCATCGGCGTCGGAATCCTGCGCCGCCCAGGCACCATCGCCGAGTTACTTCCGGAAACCTGGGCCATCTACGCCATCTGGATCGCAGGCGGCGTCTACTCCTTACTGGGCGCTCTCTGCGTTGCTGAACTTTCCACCATGACGCCGCGCGCGGGTGGTTTTTTCGTGTTCACCAATCGCGCTTTTGGGCCGGCGGCGGGATTCGCCACGGGTTGGTGTGACTGGCTTTCGAATACAGCCGCGGTGGGCTACGCCGCCATTGCATCGGCTGAGTTGCTGGCCCGCTTCCTGCCGCGTCTGCAGCCTTCCATTACGGCTATTGCGATTGGCCTCGCGGTGGTTCTTGCGGCTTCCCAGTGCCGGGGCATCCGATCCAGCGACCACATCCAACAGGCATTGAGCGCGTTGTTGTGCCTCACTTTTCTGGCGCTACTCATTGCTTCATTTCTGCACCCCACATCCCCAACGCCGGCCGTTCCTCATGCTTCCATAGTGCTGGGAAGCTGGGTCCTGGCCTTCCGCGCTGTGATCGTGAGTTATGACGGCTGGTACGAGTCCGCTTATTTCGCCGGAGAAACCACCAACCCTTCACGAACCCTGCCTCGCGCGCTGGTGGGCGGCGTGTTTCTGGTGACCACCATTTACCTGCTAGTGAATGCCTCGCTGCTGCACGTTCTCTCCGTGCAAGGTCTGCGCGGCTCGGAGTTGCCTGCGGCGGACTTAGCCCGCAGGATCGCCGGCGGATGGGGCGATTCCTTCATTGTCGCGCTCTCTCTTCTCGCGCTCATCCCTCTCACGAACGCCTGCGTGTTGGGCGGTTCACGCATTCTCTACGGCATCGGACGGGAGCTTCTCGGGTGGGAAGCGGCTACGCAAGTGAACCGCGGGGGCAGCCCGTGGGTAGCCACCGTAATCACCGCCGGAGCGGCTGTGCTGCTCATCGCCTCCGGAACTTTCGATGCGCTTCTGGGTATGGCCAGCGTCTTCATGGTCGTGGTTTACTGCTCGGCGTATGCGTCGGTAATCGTGCTCAGACAACGGGAGCCACTCGCGGAACGCCCCTTCCGGATGCCGCTCTATCCCTGGATTCCGCTACTGCTGCTCATCACAGGCGTCGCGTTTCTGGCCGCGATCGCGAAGGGCGATTTTCGAAATACTATTGCGGCCGCGGGGGCGATTGCATTGAGTTATCCGGTTTACCTGCTGGGTAAGCGGATGTTGAATGGGCCACGGTAAAGTCGGCATGCAGGGCGGCGTTTGAATCGTCTCCTACCCAGATGTCAATCTGCGTGGCGTCTTCGACGAATTTCCGCAGCGCGGAACTCCAGTAGGTGAGTTCCTGGCTGCCTAGCGGGAAACGAACGGTTTCCTTCTCGTGCGGGGCCAGCGATACGCGGCGGAAGCCTTTGAGCTCACGAACCGGCCGCGAAATGCTTCCCGATTTCTGATGGATGTAAAGCTGGGCGACTTCATCCCCCGCACGATTGCCCGTGTTCTCGATCGTCACAGTAACTTCGCCCGGCTTGACTTGTAAGTCCGAAAACCGGAAGGTGGTGTAACTCAGGCCGTAGCCGAATGGGAATAAGGGAGTACTCTCTTCATTCCATGCGCGCCTCGATTGGTTCTCGGGCTGATGCGTCAGGTTGTGCGCGTAGTAGATAGGCGCCTGCCCCACTTGTCGCGGCCACGTGATTGGCAGCTTCCCGCCGGGCTCCGCATCTCCAAACAGTAAGTCGGCGATGGCGTGGCCGGCTTCAGATCCGGGATGCCAGACATGGAGAATGGCCGGTACGTGGGCGACGGCCCAACGGATATCGAGCGGCCGCCCGGTGACTAAGACCAGGACCACGGGTTTCCCGGTCGCCACAATCGCTTCCATCAACTGCTGCTGCTTGCCGGGAAAGTCGAGCGTGGATTGCGTCGCAAGTTCTCCGCTCATCAGCGCTAACTCTCCCAGCGTGAGGATCACGATATCCGAACGTTTGGCCAGATCCACGGCTTTCTGAAACTCCCCGGCGGCGCGCTCTTCGGGCCACGGCACGGTTGGGGGTCCCCCCATTAGTCCGTCGAACATGGAGGGATAGGTCTTATGGATCTCGACGCCCTGCGCGAACTCCACGCGCACGCCCGGCGCAACGTCGCGAATGCCCTGCGGTAAACCCACAGCGGTTGATTTCACCCCCATGGCTTGCCAGGCTCCGAGAAGGTCGAATTCGGAATCCGCCAAAGGCCCGATCACGGCTATTGACTTAGCGGCATCCTTGGTCAATGGAAGCAAATGCCCTTCATTCCGCAGTAAGACGGCCGACCGCTGCGCCGCAACTCTTGCGAGCCGCATATGTTCCGGCGCGCCAAGCACGGCAGCCATGCGTGACTCATCCGCGTAGGGATGCTCAAAGAGTCCCATACGGAACTTAGTCGCTAAAATAGGTAAGACCATCTTGTCTATCGCCGCTTCCGGAATTTGTCCGCTCTTGACTAAGCCTGCAAGGTTGTCAAGATAAGTGCGGCTGGCCATATCCATGTTAACGCCGGCTGTGGCCGCCCGGTAGGCCGCATCCCGCGGATCGCTTGCGAAACCGTGAGTGACCAGATCGCGCACGGCGAATGCGTCGCTCACCACGAATCCTTTGAATCCCCAGTCGTTTCGAAGGACATCGGTCAGCAGAAACGCGTTACCGGTGGCGGGCACATCATTGAGATCCATGTAGGCGCTCATGAAGGTGCCGACTCCCGCATCGAGGGCCGCTTTAAATGGCGGGAAGTATACGTTCCACAAAAGCTCGTCCGGAATGTACGCCGCTTCGTAATCGCGGCCGGCCTCCGCCGCACCGTAGCCCGCGAAATGTTTGGCGCAGGCGAGTACACTATCGGGACCGCCCAACTCCGCGCCTTGCAGTCCGCGCACCTGCGCCGCGGCGATGGCGGAACCGAGATAGGGGTCTTCCCCCGCGCCTTCGATGAGACGGCCCCACCGGGGATCGCGCGCAATGTCAACCATGGGAGCGAATGTCCAATTGATTCCGGCCGCTCGCGATTCCTTCGCGGCGACGGCCTGGGCACGTTCCACCAGTGCTGGATCCCACGAAGCTGCCATGGCGATTGGAATCGGAAAAACCGTTTTGAAGCCGTGAATGACATCCAGACCGAATAAGAGCGGAATGTGCAGACGGGTCTGGTCAACCGCGACGTGCTGCAGCCGGTTGACGGATACCGGATCGGATAGCCAGAGGATGGAACCCGCCTGAGCATTATGCACCCGTTGTTCCGGCGTCAGCGGATCGGGCACCAGTGCGAGGCCACCGATCTGGGTTAACTGGCCGATCTTTTCGTCCAGGGTCATTTTTCGGAGGAGTTCAGCGGCACGCCGGTCAGGGTTCTGGGCCAGTGCCACTTCAGGCGCAACGAGAATGGCCGCGACGGCAGCGCCCGCGGCGAAATAAGAAAGGTAACTCACTGAGCATCCCCTCCAGGATGAGGGCATCATATCGAAAACCGGCTCGACACCTGGCCCAGAAACGCTCTTGCATTGATAATCCTGGTGTCTTTCCATACCACCGGGAAATGGCGAAGGTTGCCTGTGATCAGGTAATCGGCCTGTGCTTCCCCGGCGCACTCGAGAATTCGATTGTCTCCCTCGTCTACCGACCAGGCAACTTTCTCCGAAGGAACAACGCGAATCACGCGCGGACAGAGCGCGGCCAATAGCTTTTCCGCGGATTCGCTGAGCCGGTGGAATTTCTCGCGGGAAAGAACCTCCCGATACTCGTCCCATAGTTCCGTCGAAACATACGCCACAATGTTGCCTTCGCGCACCAGCGACACCGTTTGCGCTTCCAGACCATCCGGCTTCCAGAGCGCGGAGATCAGGATATTAGTGTCCAGCACGACGCGCATTGGATAATTATCGAATGAAGGATGAACTGGGACGGCGCTTCAAGCGTGATTACGAGGACGCTCTGCGACTGCACCTGCCCCGGCACTCCTATTTCATTGTGCGGATTGACGGGCGCGGATTTCATAAATTTTCCGCGAATTTGGCTCGGCCGTATTGCCGCGAGCTGGCGAATGCGATGGACGAAGCAGCCCTCTCTGTTTGCCGCGAAATGATCGGCTGCCGGTTCGCTTACGGCCAGAGCGACGAGTATTCGTTCCTTTTGAGCGATGCCGAGCGCGACGATTCGCCACTCTGGTTCGATGGCAATGTGCAGAAGATTGTCTCCGTATCGGCCAGTTTGTTTACCGGCGCGTTCAACCGGGCTTTCGCGGCGGAGCGCATTGCCGCGTTCGATTCCCGCGTTATGGTGATTCCTCAGCGCAGCGAGGTTGAAAAGTACTTTCTTTGGCGCCAGTTGGATGCGGAAGCCAACAGCCTGAATATGCTGGCATCGGCCCATTATTCGCACGAAGAGCTGCTCAGGAAATCCGCGGCGGAAAAACATGATCTGCTGAACGCGAAGGGCGTGAACTGGGCTAAGGAGCCGGCGGACTTTAAGCGTGGGCGTGCAGTCTGGCGGGCGGAGCCAGGCTGGTCGGTGGATCGCGAGATTCCCATATTTACGAGAGACGTTGGTTATCTCGATAGCCGCATCTCCTAAGATAGAGAAAGTGTCAGAGACCAGCGCCTTGTGGTTGCGCGTTGCCGCCAGTCTGTACTCCATCGGATTGCTTTACGCGATTCTGATGGTTGTCCGGCGGCGTCAGCAGTTATACCGGATCGCGTTTGCCACTTTCGCGCTCGGCGGAGTTTTCCATTTTGTTTCCATCGTGGATCAGGGCATCGCCGCGGGCGAGTTTCCGGCCAGCACCATCTTTGAATCTTTATCGCTCTGCGCGTTTGCGGTGACGCTGATCTTCGTTCTTACCAGCTTGAAGTACCCGCTGGAAAGCCTGAGCGCCTTCATTTTTCCATTGGTCTTCATGATGACGCTGGGCGCGGCGCTGAGTACGCCGGTGGGGAACTGGACCAGTCCGGTGGTCAGAAACGCGTGGCTGATCACGCATGTTGTGGCGGCGCTGCTGGGGTATGCCGCGCTCACTTTCACAGCGGTTGCGGCGCTGCTCTACCTGGTTCAGGAGCGGCAGCTGAAAACCAAGAATCCGAGTGAATGGGCGCACCGGCTGCCGCCGCTGGGAACGCTGGATGAAATCGTCTCCCGGTCCATCGCGTTTGGGTTTGCGTTCGTCACCGCGGGAATGCTTGCGGGCACGGTGTGGGCCTTTATCGAATTCGGCACCAAATGGGTCACCAACCCCAGCATCGGCCTATCCTTTGTCACGTGGGGAATTTACCTCGCTCTGGTTTTCTTTCGGGCCACGGCGGGATGGCGCGGGCGCAAGGCGGCCGTTCTGGCACTGATTGCCCTGTGCTGCTCGGCGATGACGTGGGCCGCGCATGCAAGGCTGGAGTATATGGCGCAATGAAGCTGATTGTGGCCGGCGTCAGTCACAAAACGGCGGAGGTGGAATTGCGGGAGCGGCTGGCCGTTCCGGAGCACGCCATCGCGGCGGCTCTGCGCATGTTGCGGCGTCACCAGGGAATTGCCGAGGCGTGCGTTCTTTCCACCTGCAATCGCGTGGAGTTCGCCTTAGCCGCGGACGACGACGCGGACCCTTACGCAGCCATCGCGGGCTACCTCGCCGAACGCGGACTCGCGGCCGAAGAGATTGGCGCGAAGATGTTTCGCTGCGAGCAGCGCGGCGCCATCGAACACCTGTTTCGCGTGGCGTCGAGCCTGGATTCGATGATCGTCGGCGAACCGCAGATTCTGGGGCAGATGAAGTCGGCGTATAACGCGGCCCGCGAAGAAGGGTCCATTGGCGGCGTGCTGGAAGGCGTGCTCAGCCGCGCGTTCTTCGTGGCGCGGCGCGTGCGCACCGAGACCGGAATCGGACAACTGGCGGTTTCGGTGAGCTACGCGGCGGTAGAACTTGCGCGCAAAATCTTTGGATCGCTGGCGGGCAAGAAGGTGATGATTATCGGCGGCGGAAAAATGTCGCAACTGGCGGCTCGCCATCTGCGCCGCGGCGGAGCCACCCACATCTTCGTCACCAACCGTACCGAAGAGCGCGCCTCCGAACTGGCCAATCTTTTTCAGGGCACGGTGGTGGAATATTCCCGGTTCGGCGCGATGCTGCCGGAGGTGGATATCGTGATCGCTTCCAGCGCCGCGCCGCAGTTCCTGATTAACGCGGATGAGATGCAGCGCGTGATTGCGGCCCGCAAGAACCGGCCCATTTTCCTGATCGATATTGGCGTGCCGCGCAATCTGGACCCGGCGATCAACCGCATCGACAACGTTTTTCTTTACGATATTGACGACTTGCAGGGCGTGGTGAGCACCAACCTGCGCGCCCGCGAACGCGAGGCCAGCCGGGCCGAAGAGATTATCCAGCAGGAAGTGGATAACACGATGGCGCGTCTTCGCGCGCAGGAGATCGCGCCCACCATCGCGTCTCTACAGGAACAACTCGAGGAAATCAGGGATTATGAACTGAACCGTGCCCTGCGGCGGTTGAGTGTGCTGACTCCTGAGCAGCGTGAGGTGATCGATCTCATGACGCGGTCTATCGTCAACAAGATTGCGCATGGGCCGGTCTCCGAGTTGCGCAGGCAGGCGGGACAACCGGATGGGACCACGGTGATTGAGGCCATTAAAAGGGTGTTCCGCCTTCGGGAACAGGCGCCGAAGTAAGCTCAGAAAGGATTCATGCTCGTTATCGGATCGCGCGGGTCGCAACTCGCGCTATGGCAGGCGCAATATGTACAGCGGCGGTTAGAGGCGCGGGGCTACGAATGTCGCATTGAGATTATCCAAACCACCGGCGATCGCATTGTGGACGTGCCTCTGGGCAACATCGGGACCAAAGGCCTATTTACCAAAGAGATCGAAGACGCGCTGCTGGAAGGCCGCATCCACCTGGCCGTGCACAGCTTGAAAGACCTTCCGACAGAACTGCCGAAAGGCCTCACGATCGCAGCCACGCCGGAGCGGGAGCATCCCAACGACGTGATGGTGGGCAAACCTTTGCGGGAACTCGGCGCGGGCTCTTGCATCGGCACCAGTTCCCTTCGAAGAACGGCCCAGTTGAGGCGTTACCGGCCGGACTTGATCGTCGAATCCATTCGCGGCAACATCGATACCCGATTGCGCAAGCTCGACGAAGGGAGATACGATGCCATCGTGCTGGCGGCCGCCGGGCTCCGCCGGCTGGGGTGGAAAGACCGGATCGCTGAAGTGCTGGAGCCGGAGGTGATGTGTCCGGCGGTGGGTCAAGGCGCGCTGGCGATTGAGTCGCGCCTCGAAGGACCTGGTTTTGAAGCCTGCGCCGTCTTGGACCACCCGTGGACGCGGCTTTGCACCACGGCGGAACGCGCCGTTCTGGCGTCGCTGGGCGGCGGCTGCCAGATCCCGATGGGCAGCTTCGCGAGCATTTCCGGGTCCGAGATGCAGGTGATGGGCGTGGTGATCGCGCCAGACGGCAGCAGCCTGATCCGCGAACAGGTGGAAGGCGATTGCACGCAGCCCACCAGGCTGGGGCGCAAGGTTGGCGAAGGGCTGATCCAGCGCGGCGCACTCCAAATGATCGGTCCGGCGATCAGCGGCCAGCGCGACAGCGAGGTCTGATGGTTTACCTGGTTGGCGCCGGTCCCGGTGATCCGGATCTATTGACCCTGAAGGGCCGCCGTGCACTGGAGCGCGCCTCCGTGGTGCTCTACGACAACCTGGCGCCCGAGCAGGTGCTCGACTACGCGCCGCCAAACGCATTGCGCATCTACGTAGGCAAGAAGCGCTCAACCCATGCCTATTCCCAGGAACAGATCTGCGCCCTGTTGATTGAACATGCGCGCGCGGGTAAAACCGTGGTCCGGTTGAAGGGCGGAGATCCCTATCTGTTCGGACGCGGCGGCGAGGAAGCGGAAGCGCTTTTCGAAGCCGGCATTCCCTTCGAAGTGATTCCCGGGGTGACTTCGGCGGCGGGCATAGCAGGCTACTCAGGCGTGCCGTTAACGCACCGCGCGCACGCTTCGGCCGTAAGCATTGTCACCGGACACGACCCCGAGGCGATGGATTGGAACCGGTTTGCCAATTCCGACACGCTGGTGATTCTGATGGGACTCACGAGCTTTGACGCGATCGCGCGGAAGTTGGTGGCTTGCGGAAGACCCCCGGATACGCCGGCCATCGCCGTACGCTGGGGCACGCGCCCCGATCAGGAAACCTTGCAGGGAACACTTGCGACCCTTCCCCGGCTGATCGAAGAACATGGCATGAAACCGCCGTCAACGATTATCGTGGGCGAAGTGGCACGTCTGCACGCGAAGCTGAACTGGTTTGAGCGCCTGCCGCTTTTCGGGAAGCGGATCGTGGTGACGCGCCCCCGCGCGCAGGCGTCGGGCATGTCACAAATGCTCCGCGAACTGGGCGCGCAGCCCATCGAGTTCCCGGTGATCCAGATCGGACCGGCTGAAGACTACGGCCCGCTGGATCGCGCGATTCGAAAGCTGGAAGACTACGACTGGCTTGTCTTTACCAGCGCGAATGGCGTGCGGGCTTTTTTTGAGCGCGTGGATCTGTCAGCTCGGGACCTGCGCGGGCTGCGCGCCAGGCTGGCCGCCATCGGCCCGGCAACCCGCGAGGTTCTAGAGCGAGCACACTTGAAAGTGGATGAAGTGGGCGACGAATATGTGGCGGAGAGCCTGGCGGCCTCCATCGGCAAGCATTCCATTGCCGGAGCGTCGGTGCTGCTGGTGCGAGCCGCGGCGGCCCGCGCGTTTCTTCCGGAGTGGCTCAGAGAACGCGGCGCCAAGGTGGAAGTGGTGGAAGCCTACCGGACTTCCGCGGCCCCGAACCTGGAGGAGCGCGCCCGCGAACTGGAATCGCACCCGCCGGACTGGATTACCTTCACCAGCTCATCCACCGTGGATGCTTTCTTTTCGGCCGTGGATGCCGGGAAGTTGGGGGCCTCGCGACTGGCGTCGATCGGGCCGGTGACTTCCGCGACGCTCGGAAAGAATGGTCTGGCGGCCGCCGTGGAGGCATCCGAGCACACTGTGGAAGGAATGTTGCGTGCAATCCTGGCTGAGTATAATCGGTAACGTGGAATCTAAGTCTCAAATCATAATCGCGCTGGCCTGTCTGGTTGCCAGCGCCGCGTGCGGGAACAAGCTGCAGACGCGGGACGCGGTGGAGCGCGGGATACGTAAGGGCGTTCAGCAGCGCGGCCTCAATTTGGAGACGATGGAAATCAAAGTCGAAAACGTGAATTTCCACGACAACAAGGCCGACGCGACGGTGGGCTTTTTCCCGAAAGGCGGCCAGTTATCGCAGGGCATGATGATGCACTACACGCTGGAGCAGCGCGATAACGAATGGGTGATTACCGGACGCTCGCAATCCGATATGCACCAGCACTCGGGCGGTATGCAGATGGGCGCGCCGAAGGGGGCGATGCCGATGGGTACGAGTGGCGGCATGCAGATGCCGGCGGGCCACCCAGCCGTTCCAGGAACACCAAAATGAAGACGGTCGCGATTCTCGGGGGCGGTCCGGCGGGAGCGTTCGCCGCCGAACAACTGAGATCGCAAGGCGTCCGGACATTCGTGCTGGATGAAAAGCCTGCCTGGGAAAAGCCGTGCGGCGGGGGCCTTACATACAAGGCGTACAACCAGTATCCTTTCTTAATCGAAAACGACACGGCCAAGAAGTTCGTGCATCAAGCGAGGCTGGCGGCTCCGGAAGTTGGCAGCGTCACCCTGAATCTGCAGACACCGTTGCTGATCTATTCGCGGCTCGACTTGAACCGGATGCTGATGGCCCGCGCGATGAAGGCGGGGGCCGAGTTTGAACAGACCAGGGTTCTCAGCATGGAGCGTAACGGCTCCGCCTGGGACCTGCGGACGCAAACCGGACGAATCAAGGCGGACTACTGCATTGTTGCCACCGGGGCGCGCAACTCTCTGCGCGACGTGGGGACGCAGTTGACTCCCAACGACACGATGGTGGCGTTGGGCTATTACGTGCCATCCAGCCAGGATCACGTGGACATCCAGTTTCTCGCCGAACTGGAAGGATACATCTGGGTGTTTCCCCGGTGCGGACACCTTTCGGTGGGCATTTGCGGAAAAGGGGAACCGGCGGCTTCCCTGCGACGACGCCTGGAAACGTATATGGACCAGAAGGAATTCAAGCGCGAAGGCGCAACCTTCTATAGCCACCTGCTGCCCAGCCTGGAGACGACGGCATGGCAGGCGAACCGGGTGAGCGGGAGTGGTTGGATGGCGGTGGGCGATGCAGCCGGTCTGGTCGATCCCATCACCGGCGAGGGCCTGTACTATGCGATTCGTTCGGCGGACCTGGCCGTGCAGGCACTGCTGGCGGAGTTGCGCACTTCCGAGTTAGCGGCCACGGTTTACCGGCGTCTGCTGGGGCGCGATTTTGCGCATGACCTGGAATTCGGGTCCCGCCTGGCCAAGCGCGTCTTCCGGGAAAAGATCCTCTTCGCCGCCATGCCCAGCCGCATGGTCCAGTTCACCCGGCGCAGCCCGCGCTTTAAGTCCATGATGCAGGATCTTTTTGCCGGAACCCAGGACTATTCGACTTTGAAACGGCGCTTGCTGAGCAACCTGAACGGCAGCCTGGTAGAGTTTGGACTCAGCCTGGGCTTCAGCCGGATCGTCCCCGGCGGGCCCTTGAACGACTAACTTGAAGCATCTCAAATCACAAGCCCTGTTTGAGCGGGCACAACTCTCCATCCCCGGCGGAGTGAATTCCCCGGTGCGTGCGTTTCGCGGTGTGGGCGGCACGCCGCCTTTTATTGTGCGAGGCCAGGGTTCGCGCATTTATGACGCCGACGGCAATGAATATATCGACTACGTGGGGTCCTGGGGGCCGCTGCTGCTGGGCCATCGCTTTCCACCCGTTTTGGAGGCGCTCAACGAAGCGCTGCAGCGCGGCACCAGTTTCGGGGCGCCGACGGAAGAGGAGATCGAACTCGCGGAACTGATTCGTGAACTGGCGCCGTCGATCGAAATGGTGCGGCTGGTGAACTCCGGGACCGAGGCCACGATGAGCGCCCTGCGCGTTGCCCGCGGCTTCACCGGCCGCGATATCACGCTAAAGTTCGAGGGCTGCTACCACGGCCATGTGGATTCCTTATTGGTGAAGGCCGGCTCAGGGGTGATGACGCTGGGCCTGCCGGATTCGCCCGGCGTGCCGCGCGGATTCAGCGACACCACCATTACGGCCCCGTTCAACGATGCCGACCGGGTGGCTTCCATTTTCTCTCAAAAGGGAGATAGCATCGCCGCGGTCATTGTGGAGCCGGTTTGCGGCAACATGGGCTGCGTATTGCCGGAGCCCGGATTTCTGGAAGCTTTGCGTGACATTACCGTGCGCTACGGCGCCTTGCTGATTTTGGATGAGGTGATGACCGGCTTCCGGCTAGCGCTCGGCGGCGCTCAAGGCATTTTCGGAATCAAGCCCGATCTCACTACCTTCGGGAAGGTTATTGGTGGGGGCTTACCGATTGCGGCTTATGGGGGCCGGAAGGACATAATGACTTATGTCGCTCCCAGTGGCCCCATTTACCAGGCCGGAACACTCTCCGGCAATCCACTCGCGGTCGCAGGTGGCTTAGCAATGCTGAAGTACTTAAAAGATCACCCAGAAGTTTTCGACAAGCTCGACGGTTTCACGGCGCGCCTGGCTGAAGTCACACCACCCGGCCTCGTCTGCAACCGGATCGGCTCGATGCTCACGTGGTTTTTCACTGGAGAACCGGTCCGTGATTTCGACTCCGCACAGCGCAGTAACCGCCAGAGATTCGGACGTTTCTTTCATTTCATGCTGGATCATGGCGTCTACCTTCCCCCTTCACAATTCGAATCACTTTTCGTATCGGCGGCGCATACAGAGGACGATTTGAACCGGACCATCAAAGTCGCCCAGGAAGCCTTTCAATTCGCCTGAACGCGGGCTCGCTTACTCTCGTCGCGGCTCGTAACGCGCCGTCCGAAGATGGAGAGCAGGATCAGGCCGATTCCGAGCAAAGCCATCGAAGCGGGCTCAGGACTCTGCGCGACCGGGGAGCTGAAGATGAATTCCTGAACCTGTCCCGTGCCTGTGAACTCCACGCCCGTATTGGTCAAGATCGTGAAGGCCGAAGGATTGATCGATGTATAGTTCTCCTCCGCGGCGAAGAGCCACGAGTTCGTGCTGGGCTTGGGCGGCTTGATGTTCGGGTTGTTCGGGTTCGGGTTGAACAAATCCCACAAGGTGTCCTGGATATCGCCGTTGGACGAGCCGTTGGTGGTGAATTGCGTGGTCAGCCACGCAGCCATTTCATAAAGCTGCTGGGCATCGAAGGTTTGCGTGCCGCTCTGTGTCTGCAAACTCTGTGAGATCGTGCCGTAGCGAGTGAGCGATAAGTTGCCGCTCCCCAGATTCGTTTCATTCGCGGTATAGGTCTGGCCATCGGAGACGGTGTTGGCAAAGTCATCGCAATAGACCGTCGTGCTGACGCCGTTGATGGTGGCCGTATAGGGACTGATCA
This sequence comes from Bryobacterales bacterium, assembly GCA_003136675.1. Classification (GTDB taxonomy): domain Bacteria; phylum Acidobacteriota; class Terriglobia; order Bryobacterales; family Bryobacteraceae; genus Bog-113. Next base: position 623 of record PLFE01000175.1, on the reverse strand, counting down.
GGTAGCCGGAGCTGTCCTTTTGTCCGTTCGCTCCGATGAACTCGACGTTCACGGTGCCTGCCGCGAGTTGCGCCGCCAAGGCGGTGAACACGAGCGCTCCCATAAGTATTGACTTCATGGTTTCCCATCCTTCACTGAAAAGACTTTTGGAGGCAGGGTAATTACTTACCGCCGATCCATAAACCTACGGTAGGTGAGAGGGGTATATCCTGACAATGGAACTAACCGCACTTAAGGGTTTACCTGTACTACAACTTTTGATGGGAAGTGGGCGTTTGCGCCTTAAGTACTAAGTTAGACGGCAATCCTGTAGGACTCTGGAGGGTGATTGGCATCCAATACTAGTATTATTGTGCGGCGCGGCTTGGATGTGTCATGAGATTTTCGAGTAGCTTCTCGCTCGCGTGGGCGATCTCGGTGACGGCTTGATCGAAAGCTGCCTGATTTCGGATGGACGGCTTCTGAAAACCACTGATCTTGCGCACGAACTGCAACGCGGCCGCGCGGATTTCCTCGGATGTCACCGGCTGGTCCGGCCGGCGGAGGGTTTTGATACTTCGGCACATAAAATCTCCGGCCACTAGTGTAGCTTGATGACACCGCAGGCGCAGTTCTCGTGTGAG
>PLFE01000084.1 GCA_003136675.1 Bryobacterales bacterium | reverse complement strand
AAACCTGTCCAGTAGGGCTCCCATTTTCATCCGTCCCGGTGACGGCCCCGCAGGGGCCGTGAAGTTGAGTCACCACGATTTTTTTATTTTCTTTCTCACCTTCTCAACCACTTAGGCGACTTCCGTCCCTCCAGCCCCGAATCCGCTCCTTAGACTGAAACCAGATCAGGCTTGCTGAATGGGAGCGGCGAGCTTGGTTGCGGCCCACTCCTCCTCGGAGTGGGCCGAATCCATACCGTCATGCGAACCATCATCGCCTTCAAAAATCCAAAAGTAGACAACCCGCAGGCTTGCCACGTCGGGCTCGGAGTCACAGCCGGAAATGCCTCCGAAATGCTCGTCGAGCATGGCATGCGCGCCGAACCCGTCGCGGTCATCGACGGCTATTATCTGCGCGACCGGTTGCGCGCGAATGCCTGGCCGGGGCTCACTCATGTAGTGCTCTGCGCGCCTTACATAGATACTCCGTTTATAGAAAACTTATGCCGCGAATTCCCCCGCATCGTTTTTGCGGTAGTCTTTCACAGCAACGTTGGCTTCCTGCAGGCCGATAAGTGGGCCGTCAAAGTGATGCGGGAACAAATGGAGCTCGAGCGGCGCATCAAGAACTTTCGCCTCTCGGGCAACTCGGAGAAATTCTGCCGTGCCGTCCAGTCGGCTTACGGGGCCACGTGCACTCTGCTGCCGAATCTCTATTTCACGCACGGCCCCATCGAACGGAAACGCGCGCACTGGGCCGGGCCCGATCTCGACATCGGCATCTTCGGCGCAACGCGTTTGTTGAAGAACCTGATGACTGCCGCCTGGGCCTCCATTCAGATCGGGCGCGAACTGGACGCCGTCACCCGCATTCACATTTCAACCGGCCGTGAGGAAGGTGGCGCGGGGGTCATGCAGTCCGTCCGGGAGATGTGCGCAAATGTGCCCAACGTGGAGTTGATCCCCGAGCCCTGGCAGCCGTGGCCGGATTTCCGTCGCATCATCCGCCGCATGCACCTGATGATGCAGCCAAGCTTCACGGAAAGCTTTAACGGCGTTACCGCGGACGGTATCGCCGAAGGCGTGCCCAGCGTCGTGTCTCCCGCCATCGACTGGGTGCCATCGAACTGGATGGCCAATCCAGACGATGCCGGCGAGATCGCGCGGGTCGGCAAACGCCTGTTGCGCGACAGGAGCGCCCAGCGGGATGGCTACCGTGCGCTCGAAAAGCACAACGCCATGTCCATCGCGGCATGGCGAAAATTCCTCGCGACTGGCTCGGTTTGAAACGGGGGCGGTCAATCTTGACCGCCGCCGCGTTTTACGTGGTCCTGCCGGTCCACCGCGCTCATCGAATACCATATGATGAACACCGCTCGCTTTGGCCACTATGCAAATTGCCTCTAAGGCGCCCTGTCGCGTCGACCTCGCCGGCGGCACGCTCGACATCTGGCCGCTCTATCTGTTTCACTCGCAACCAGTCACCGTGAACTTCGCCGTCGATATCTACGCCAAATGTGTCGTCCACCCGCGAGCCGATGCCCGCATCGTTCTGGAATCGCGTGACCTGAACGTCAAAGAGGAGTTCGCTTCGCTCGATGAACTCCGCGCCGCGCCCCAGGTCAGGTTGCCCCTGCTGGCTCGCGCCCTCGAGTATTTTTCCCCGGAACACGGCGTCGAGATCGTCACCGAATCGGAGGCGCCCGCCGGAGCCGGAATCTCCGGCTCCTCCGCCTTGCTCATTGCGCTCTCCATGGCCTTGAACAAACTCACCGGCCACAACTACAAGCTCGAAAAGATCCGCGAAATCGCGCAGAACATCGAAGCGCGCGTCCTCCGCGTGCCCACCGGCTCCCAGGACTATTACCCCGCCATGTACGGCGGCGTCTCCGCCGTGGAACTGAACGTAGATGGCATTCGCTGGCAGCCTCTTCCCGTCGAACCCGCGGAACTCGACGCCCGCTTCGTGCTCGCCTATACCGGCGAGCCGCGCAACTCCGGCATCAACAACTGGGGGGTCATGAAAGCCTACCTTGATGGCAACGCCGCCGTTCAGCGCAACTTCGACCTCATCGCTTCCATCGCCAATGAGATGCGCCACGCTCTGCTGAAGCATGACTGGGCCGAGACTGGCCATCTGCTTCGCGAGGAATGGACCCACCGCCGCGAAAACGTCCCCGGAATTACCACTCCTCTGATCGACCGTCTCGTCTGCGCTACGCGCCACGCCGGAGCCACAGGCGCCAAGGTCTGCGGCGCGGGCGGCGGAGGCTGCGTCCTCTTCCTCACCGAGCCGGACGCTCGGGAACGTGTCCGCGACGTGATCCTCCAGGCGGGGGCCACGGTTCTTCCGGCCCGCGTGGCCGCACGCGGAGTGAGTTGGCTCCCGTGAAGCGCGACCCCATCCAGCCCCTGTTGCAAGCCGGCGTGTACATCCTGTTCGCGGGTACGGCCGTCTTCTTCCTCGGCTGGCTGTTCTTCAACATCTTCAACCTCCTGCTCGGCAGCATTCTCTCCGTTCTCGCCGCCGCCCTCGTGGGGAATTTCCTCTGCCTGCGTATTTTCGAAGACAAGGGCTTTGAAGCCCTCGGCATGCCGTTGAATCGCGGCGGAGCGTACAACACCGCCACCGGTCTGGGCTTGGGATTCGGCGCAGCCGCGTTGGTTCTGCTCGCCCTGCTGCTCACCGGTCAGGTCCACGAAGTCCGCGCCGTTGTTTCCGCGGCCGCTCCGGCCGCCAATTGGCGCGAGCAGCTATTCGTCCCGTTCCTGCTGCTCCTCGGCGCGGTCGCGGAAGAAATCCTGTTCCGCGGGTTTGGATTTCAGGTTCTCCTCCGCGAATTCGGAGTCCTTCCCGCCATCCTCCCGGTCGGGCTTTTGTTCGGACTCGCGCACGGCCCCAACCCCCACGCCACCTGGCTCGCGTTCGCCAACACCGCCGGCTTCGGCGTGCTCTTCTGCTATGCCTTCGTCCGCTCCCACGACATCTGGTTCCCTATCGGGCTGCACTACGGCTGGAATCTCATGCTCCTCTTGTTTGGTGCGGACATTAGTGGGATTAAAATACGAATAACCGGATACGAGATTGTCTGGAACACAACGCCGCTCTGGTCGGGCGGCGACTACGGCCCGGAAGGCAGCGTCCTCACCACAGGCGTTCTCGTCCTGCTCGCGCTTGCCATCTGGAAGGTGCGTTTGGTCCGCCAGCAGGCTTATGTTGTAGACGTTGTCGGGCAAGCCGATGCCGGTCAATCCGCTGTCGGTCAAAAGGAAGAATCATGACCCGCTTTTTTCGCCCAGCCGTTGCTCTCTTGGCCATCTCCGGGTTCGCCGCCGAAGATCGCATCACCGAGATGGAGCGCGTCGAGTTGGTGCGCAACCTCACCGCGGAATACGCCACCACAAAGGAAACCCTGCCGCGCGCCAAAAAACCGCTGGAATTCGACGCCACCGGAAAATATGATCAGCCCAGGTGGGTCACCTTAATTCGCGAAAACGGACCCGCCGCGCGCATGGGCGATCAAGTCCAGATCACCAAAGTCACCATCGAGAAAGAACGCATCGTCTTCGAGATCAACGGCGGCAACAAGAGCGGCGGGCATTGGTATGACCGCGTGCAGGGCGGCATCGGGATGGGCAACCAGACCACGCCGATCGGACGCGGTGACGGCACAGCCACTACCGGCACCACCATCGCTCTCGAATTTCACAAG
>PLFE01000147.1:56690-89285 GCA_003136675.1 Bryobacterales bacterium | reverse complement strand
GGCGTGTACATCGATCGTGCCACCTCCAGGAGGATGTAGCTTGGTGACATGGGACAGCTCACGGTTCACACCTTCCCGACGGCAAGCCAGATGGGCGCGGCGGCTGCCCGGCACGCGGCGGATCGAATCCAAGCGATGGCCGCGGCGCGCGATTTCGTTCCGGTTGTATTCGCCACCGGTGCTTCCCAATTGGAGACGCTCCGGGCGCTCGTGAAGATCGATGACGTGCCCTGGAGCCAGGTGATCGGGTTTCATCTCGACGAATATCTGGGGCTTTCGCCGATCCATCCCGCCTCGTTCCGGCGGTACTTGCACGATGAATTAGCGTCGCAGGTTCCGTTCCGCGAATTTCACTGGCTGGCGGGGGACACTGTCGAGCCGGAGCGGACCTCCCGCGAATATGCGGAGGCGCTGAGAGCGAATCCGCCGCTGCTCTGTCTTCTCGGCATCGGCGAAAATGGCCATCTGGCTTTTAACGATCCCGCTGAGGCGAATTTCTCCGATCCGCTCGATGTGAAGCTGGTGAGTCTGGACCAGGAATGCCGCCAGCAACAAGTGAATGAAGGTTGGTTTGAGAGGCTCGACCAGGTTCCGGATCGGGCACTGACCGTAACCATCCCCGCCATTCTGCGCATTCCGGAACTCATCCTCTCCGTGCCTGGACAGAGAAAGGCCACTATTGTGGCCCGCACGCTCTACGAGGATGTTTCCACGGCTTGCCCCTCGACGATCCTGCGGGAGCATCCTGATGTGCGTCTTTATCTGGATGGGGATTCGTCGCGCGAAATGAAAAAGGCCCACCGGTAGGTGGACCTTTTTTGCCCTGAAGCGGTTGGTAAACCTTATAGAGCGTTATTGAGCTGGTTGAAACTTCAGTTTGCGCCGGCCGTACAGGGAGACTCCGATGAGACCGAATCCGATCAGTAGCATGGAAGCCGGCTCGGGGGCGAAAATCAGTTCCTGGATCTGCCCCGTCAACGCCACTGTACCTGTGTTGGTCAGAATGTAGAAGTTGTTGGGGTTGATCAGGGTATAGTTACTCTCCGCCGCATAGAGGTAGAAATTCGAACTCAGCGTGGGCGGGGCGATATTGGTGTTCCCGGAGTTCGGGTTGAACAGGTTCCAGATTGTATCCTGAACCAATCCGTTCGTGGTCTCGTTGGACCCGAACTGCGTGGTGAGGTAGGCCACCATCTCGTACACCTGAATGGCTGAATAGGTGGTGCTTCCCGTGGCCGTCTGCAAAGTATAGGTGAGACCGCCGTAGCGCGTCTCGCTCAGGTTCCCGCTTCCCATGTTAGTCAGGTTGGCCGTATACTGCTGGCCAAGATAGACGTCATTGGCGTAGTCGTCGCAATAGACCGTCTCGGCGACCCCATTCACTGTCGCGTAGTAGGGGGCAATCAGGTTGCCGCTACTGTCGGTCTGCCAGCTTACACCGGTGAAATCAACGTTCACGGAACCCGCGCTCAGCCGCACTGCGGTTGCTGCAACTATCAACGCGAATTGAATCCTAGTTCTCATCGTTAAAGTCTTTTTCCTAAGTCCTCGAAGTGTGCGTTTGATCGCTTCTTCCTCTTCCACAGTAGTCGGTTGGGCGTTGAATAACAATAGATCTGTTCTGATAACAGAACAGGAAAAGTACCGCGCTTCGATAAGTCGGTTCATGCGCTTATTCCACTAGTGTTTGGGTATGCTGTAAGGGCCGTATCTATCGAATTAGCAATTACTTAGATAGGTCGCTTGGAAATCATGGAGTCGTGCGTTTTGGCGGGCCTTAAGGCAGTGAAAGGGTTGTCTCCGAGGTACCTGCGATCCATCCAGGATGGACCTCTAGTTCCATGCCTGTTTCGGAATCAGAACAAACACGCCGGGTGCAGTAACTTATGATGTGAAGGATCGCCGTCAAAATGCCACCGCTCGAATCCAACGTCAGCCGGGAACTCCGAACTTTGGGGAAGACGGCGAGGCTCGCGTTCGCACGGGAACAATTGCTGGCTGCGGGCGAGGAGAATTTCCCCGATCTGGTGGCCGCGCTGCGGTCGGGGCTCTCGCGCGGCCTGGACGAGCTTGACCGAAAAGCGCTGATCGCCTGGCTCTCCAGCCTGCCCAGCGGCACCAATTCGGATCGCCTCCGCGCCCTTCTGGCAACGGACCTGGATCTGGAATCCGCCGAAGCGGATTGGTGGAACTACCTGGGTGCGCGGCTTGATCCCGAGCCGGCTGACGTTTTCGCTTATGCGCGAATCCTGACCGAGGCGGGCAAGTTTGAAGACGCCGCGCGCCATTTGCGCCGCCTGCTGGAGCGCCCACTCAGCTATTCCTTCTTTGTGCGGGCTGAGAAACTGATCGCGAAAGTGGCCGAGCATTTTGGCGCCGGCTCTGTGCCCATTGCGGTCCTTGGAGAACATACCACCGGTTTTTTGATTCCCCTATTGAAAGCGCTGTGCTTCCGGGACGGGATCAAGCCGGCGATTTATGAGGGCATGTACGGATCGCAGCAACAGGAAGTGTTGGACGGTGCGAACGAGTTGGAGGGTTTTCAACCGAAGATCGTGATCCTGCCGGCAAGCTGGCGTGAATTGCGTTGCCCCGCGATCGTCGAAGATGCGGATGCATTCGTGGACAAAACTGTCGCTGAGCGGCGGCGGCTGTGGGATCGTCTGGCCGAGCGCTTCTCCTGCCATGTGATTCAATTCGGCTTCGACTATCCTCTGGCGGAGCCAAACGGCCCGCTGAGCGAGAGTTTGGCGGGCGGACGGGCGCGCGTGATCGGGCTGATCAACCGCCGCATGCTCGATGAATCCCCTGGCTTCGTCTCCATCCTCGACGTCCCGGCGTTGGAGCGCCACGTGGGGGGCGATTGGGAGGACATGAAGCAGTGGGCTGCCTACCAGCAGCATCCCGCGCAAGCGGCGCTGCCGGAACTGGCCGAGGGCATTCTGGGGCATATTCGAGCCGTGTTGGGCCTTACGAAGAAAGTAGTGGTCACGGATTTGGACAACACGCTGTGGGGCGGCGTGATCGGCGAAGACGGAGTGGACGGCATTCAAATTGGCCCCGGAACGCCGGCGGGAGAAGCGCATCTGGCTCTTCAGCAATTCCTGAAAGATTTGAAATCGCGCGGCGTGCTGCTGGCGGTGAGTTCCAAGAACAATCCGGAAGACGCCCGCGCGCCTTTCGAGAAGCACCCCGGAATGGCGCTCGGGCTGGACGACTTCGCGGCGTTTCACGCCAACTGGGACGACAAAGCGCAGAACATTCGCGCCATCGCTCAAGAGCTTTCGCTGGGGCTCGACAGTTTCGTTTTCCTGGACGACAACCCGATCGAGCGCGCCTGGGTGCAGTCGCAGATTCCGGAGGTAGCGGTGGCCGCGCTGGGCCCATCGATATTCACATGGACGCAGGATCTGGACCGGCGCCATTTCTTCGATGCCGTCACGCTCTCTCAGGAAGACTTGAAGCGCGCGGGTCAGTATCAACAGGAAGCGGCGCGTCAAACGCTGAGTTCCACTTACGAATCTCTGGATGAGTTTCTCGCACAACTGGACCTGAAGCCCGCCGCAGAGCCGGTGGATGCCAAAAACCTGGCCCGCGTGACGCAGTTGATCAACAAAACCAATCAATTCAACCTGACAGTGAGGCGTTACACGGAAGCGCAAGTGCGGCAGTTGGCCGGCGCTCCAGGGGGTTGGGCGCAGGCGTTTCACCTTTCGGATCGATTCGGCAGCTACGGCCTGATCGGCGTGATACTTTGCAAGCCTGCGCAACGGGACGATGCCTGGGAAATCGACACCTGGCTGATGAGCTGCCGGGCGCTGGGCCGCAAGATGGAAAAATACATGTTCGCTCGCCTGGTGGAAGCAGCCGCCGCGAGGGGGGTCAGAAAACTGATCGGAATTTACGTTCCGGCTGCGAAGAATGCTCTGGTCGCGCGACACTACGAACAGATGGGTTTTTCAACCGCGGGTGAATTTGAGGTTCCGCCGGCGCAATGACCGAAGAGCATGCACGCGAAGTTTCCTCTGGAAACCGCTTTGAATTCGGCGCCAACTGGGCTCGATTTCTCAGTGTTCTCGATGACGGGCGAATTCAGGGCGCTGTAGACTCCCTGCGCGCCATGCTGCGCGTTGCCGACCTCAACGGGAAATCTTTCGTGGATGTCGGCTGTGGCAGTGGACTGTTCAGCCTCGCGGCCTACAAGCTGGGGGCGCGCGTGCATTCCTTCGACTTCGATCCGAAATCGGTAGCGTGCGCGCAGGAGCTGCGGCGGCGGTATGCGGCGGACGACAAGAACTGGGTGATTGAGGAGGCTTCCGCGCTTGACCCGGCGTATCTGGCGAGGCTCGGGACCTTTGATGTGGTCTATTCCTGGGGCGTGCTGCACCACACCGGCTCCATGTGGCCGGCGCTGGAGAATATCGTCGCGCTGGTGAGCCCTGGCGGTCTGTTGTTCATTGCGATCTATAACGACCAGGGAACGCGTAGCAGACGGTGGACGCGCGTGAAGCAGATCTACAACCGGACTTCGCCAGGGCTGCGCTGGGCAGTGCTGTGGCCCACGCTGCTGGTCACCTGGGGGCCGCGATTCCTGAAAGACTTGCTGCTGCTTCGGCCCGGCAGGCAGTGGCGGAATTATGGAACCGACCGTGGAATGTCTCCGTGGCATGACCACGTGGATTGGATCGGCGGTTATCCGTTCGAAGTCGCGAAACCGGAAGAGATCTTTCGTTTCTACCGCGATCGCGGGTTTGATCTCGTGAATCTGGAAACCGCCGGTGGCACGGTGGGCTGCAACCAGTTCGTGTTTCGCAGGGGGGCGCCTACCTTAACCGATCGTGATACGCTGATCGCGTTGCCATGAAAAAGCTCTATGTCATTCTGCTCGCGGCCGGCGTGACGGCGTTAGTCGCTCAAAACGAGAATCACGATCTTGGATTCACCGATACGCCGATTCTGCCGGGCCTGCCATGGCATGTCCATGACCCGAACCGGCCGCATCCGCCGGTGGTGACTCCATCGGACGTGCCGGGCGGTGCGCCTTCGGACGCGATTGTCCTGTTCGATGGCAAAGATCTCTCGGCCTGGGAGGCGCACCACAGCAGCATTACTCGCGCGGGCGGCACGGGCGCGGCGGAATGGAAGGTGCAGGACGGGTATGCGGAAGTGGTCCCCGGTACCGGCGACATCGTGACGAAAGAGAAGTTCGGCGACATCCAGTTACACGTGGAGTGGGCATCGCCAGGCGAGGCGACTGGAAACAGCCAGGGCCGCGGCAACAGCGGGGTGATCCTGATGAGCCGCTTTGAAGTGCAGGTGCTGGATGCGTACAACAACCCGACCTATGCGGATGGCCAAACGGGCGCGATTTACGGTCAATGGCCGCCGCTGGCGAATGTCGCGCGGAAGCCCGGAGAGTGGCAGACGTATGACATCGTCTTCGAAGCGCCGAAGTTCGCCGGCGAGACGCTGGAATCGCCCGCTTACATTACGGCATTCTGGAATGGCGTGATGATTCACAACCACAAGGCGTCCATGGGGCCCATGGTTTACCGGCAGGTGGCCCACTATTCGCCGATGCCAGCGGAAGATTCGTTACTGCTTCAGAATCATAACGATAAGGTGAGATATCGCAACATTTGGGTGAGGCGGTTGAGCGGGTACGATCAACCCGAGAAGAAATAGGGTCACATTTCCAGCTTGCCCTGGAAGCGCATCTCCTCAACGTCGAAGGACTGCACGATGCCGATCCGGCCAATGTGCGCATCGAATTCGACTCTCTGGTCGTTCTTGCTGATCTCCGCGGAGAGTGGGAACAGGTAGACGATCACCAACCCGTCCTCACGCTCGAACACTTCTACGCTGGTGGGCCGTACGTCTTTTTTCCCTTCGCGCCGCAGCGCAGCCTGCTTCTTCAAAGGTTCGCCTAAAGTGCTGGGATCGCCCTTCGCATGGGAAGGGGGAACGCCGTAAACCGCGACGGTGTAGCCGTCCTCACCCAACGTGGGCGGCTCTACAACGCCTGCCTTCATTTCCGCCACGCGGATAGGCAGAGCTCTTTCCCAACGAATCTGCAAGGTGAGCGGCCCGTTCATGCGCCGGACAACCTTTTCCGGCTTTACCATTTCCCCGACGCTCTTCGGAATCTGGACTCGGGGGCGGTCGTCCAACAGCCCATCGAAGCCCACGCCTTGCTCTTGCCCCATGTTTCCGCCTTCTCTGCGCTGGTCCTCCGTCTGCATGGGCGTGATGGAAGCTTTGGTGGCTTTCGACCACGGGGAGTTCGAGAGAACCTGGCGAGCGTCGTCGGCCGTCCACTCCGGCAGCGGTTTACTTTTCCAGGGGAGATCCGCGCCGGCGAGAATCACAGCACCGGCGGCAGCCAGTAAGGATATTGCACCCAATCCGAAGTTCATCGTTATCTCTAGCTCCCCTTTTCCATGGTCAAGCAGGTTCGTTCAAGCCGCGGGCCTCTTTCACCAGGCTCAAATAACGACGCGACAGTTCGCGAATCCATCCAGCCTCACGGCGCTTGATGGCATCGGGATGAATCAGGTCACGGCCAATGCCGAGGGCCACCGCGCCCGCGCGAATAAAGGCCGCGGCTGTTTCCTGATTCACACCGCCGGAAGCAATCAGTGGAATCTTCGGGAAGGGTGCTTTCAGCGCCCGGATATAACGCGGGCCGCCCACCGGAGCGCAGGGAAAGATCTTGACGAAATCCGCGCCGGCCTTCCATGCGGCCATCACTTCTCCCGGCGTCAGCGCGCCGGGAAATATCACGACGCCATGCTTTGCAGCGAAATTGACGATTTCAAGATCGAGCCCCGTGGTGGTGAGAAACGCCGCCCCCGCATCCAGACATTGCTGCGCTGTTTCCACGTCGAAGACTGTGCCTGCACCCACCAGGAGCGCGCTGTTTTGTCTGGCGAGCTGGGCGATCACTTTTACCGCGCCGGGCACGGTCATCGTCACTTCGACAATGGGAATCCCGCTGGAATAGATGGCCTCGGCGGCAAAGCGAGCATCTTCCCCTGTCCCGAGGCGCACCGCCGGTATGATGCCGACGCCTGTGATCTGCGCGCGAATCGCTTCCTTCGTCATAAGGGGATTGAAACGAGGCTCGTGTTCACTGCATTCATTGCGCGACCTCCCGGCCCGCGGCCATGTTCATTTGAGCCACGGCTGTTAAGTATGAGCCGATCAGATTGAGATATGCCAGGCGAACGTCCCGATAGGCTTTTTCCGCGTCGAGGTAATCCAGCAGGGATGCGCCTCCATTCTGATACGAAAAGGACATCTTGTCGCGAATATCGGAGGCCATCGCCACGTAGGTGGCCTTGTAAGGCTTCAAGAGATTCAAGTTCTGGACCAGGGTATAGTAGGCCGAATCCACATCGCTGTAGACGAGAGCCTCGTTGGCGTCCCGCAACCGTTCATTGCGTCCGATGTCCACCTGAGTCCGGGCCTTCTCGCCCTGGTTCCGGTCGAAAATCCGCAGAGGAATCGAGATATTGCCGCCGATGGTTTCGTTGGCGTATGGATTGGCAAACGAGGAGTTGTGCGACCACCACAAACTGAACGTGGGGTCGGTGGAGCCGTTGGCAACGGTAAGCCGATAGGTGATCTTCGCGAGATCCACGTTCTGTACCGATGCCTTCAGATCGGGGCGGGCATCCAGGGCAATCGTCCGGTATTCATCGAGGGGTCTCAACTCATCGCTGAAATCAAACGGGCCGGTCACGTCGAACCGCTCAATCGGCGTCCTTTCGTTCATTAACATGAGAAGCTGAATCTTGGCGGTACGCAGATTTACGATCGCCGTCTCGAAGTCCGTTTCGAATTGCGCCCGCTGCAATTCGAGGCGCTTCAAATCCACTTGAGCCATGTCGCCGGCCTGATAGCGAGTGCGATTGATGTCGAGTTCGTGATCCCAGTAAGCTAAGTTCTCCCTGGCGTTCTGCAGGAACGCTTTCGCTTGCAGCACGTTCACGAAAGCCGTCTGAAGGTTAAACAGCAGACCGCGCTGCTGGTCCAGATAGGTGGATTCCGCGATGGCCGTCGACTCCTTGGCCTGGTCGCGCCGCAGTTCGCGCTTGTGCTGGCGCTCATGCAAGTAGCTGATACCCGGTGTTTCCACCACGCCGCTTAGCGGACGCCAGACGCCTCCGTTCCTCGATACTTGTACGCCATCCGCCGTAAGGGAGAAATCCGGGTTGGGGCGCAGATAAGCGGTGATCTCGGCGGCGCGAGACTCATCAATACTCAGTTGAGAAGCTTTCAAGGTCGGGTTCGCGGCGGTGAACTTGTCCTTGATCTGCTGCCACGTATAAGTCGTCTGGGCAAACGCGGAAACAGGAAGCAGCCCGACGAGACCCAGGATTGCCTGCTTCTTCATAGACCCTCCGCTCCGCGCGCAGACAGAAGCGAATCAGGCGCTTTTGGCAGGCGCGTCCTCAAGAGAACAATGTCTCCGAATTCCACCTTCAGGTTGAGGTGAAGCGCCGCGCCTGTATTTGCATTCACGCTTCGATGGCCCAGCAGCCACCACGAATGCTTCTCCAGCTCGGAAAAATCGGAGTTCACGCTGCCGAAATTGCTCTTCGCCTGAATGCTGTAAAGGCCTTCCTGGGGCAGATGCAGCATGATCTCTCCCTGCCCGACGCTGACGTCGATGTCGTTTACCAGTCCGTCGATGTTCACGTCGCCGAAGTGGTGATTGTCAACGATTCGGGTATTGGCGGGCGCTTTGATGTGATACTCCAGGTCGAAGCGGAGAGGGAAATCCCGCGGCCCAGGAAAAGCGGTGGTGACCATCAACTCATTGCCGCGGAGCTGGCACGCCACGTGGACTTTTCCCAGCTTCTGCGCTGCGCCTTCGCGCCCCGTGGAAGCGATTTCGACCTTGGTGGACTTGATCGTAGTGATCTCCACCTCAGGCCGGTCCCAGGCTTCGATCGTGAGCACGCCGGTGGAATTCTTCAGCCGGATCGTGCCGCCGGATGGGAAATCGAAATGTTGCGTTTGGCTGACGCGCACGATTTGCCCTGGTTCGGCGGCGGCAAGCAAAGTTGCGCTCATGCANNATCATGCACACTCTCATGCGCTTAATGTTCAAAGGTCAGCTCCGGCTTGGGAAGCGGGTCGCGCTCGCGTGCGATCCAGACATAAAAAGTTGGCAAGAGAACAATGCTGAGCAGCAGGTCGGAGATGAGCCCGCCAACAATCACGATGGCGAATGGGCGCTGCGAATCCGACCCGATATCGTGCGACAACGCCGCCGGCAGTAAACCGAGAGTAGCCACCAGCATGGTCATCATGATGGGACGAAGCCTCAGCACCGCGCCTTCAACGGCCGCATCGGCGATCGAGTGACCTCTCGCCCGAAGTTGGTTGATGTATTCGACCATGATGACTCCGGTTTGCACCGACACTCCGAATAGCGCCAGCATGCCGACGCCCGAGGACACGCTCAGATAGGTTCCCGTGATCAGAAGAGCCAGCAGACCGCCGATGCGCGCCATTCCCACGTTCAGAAGAATCAGCAGCGCCCATTTGTAGGAGCGGAACATGATGTAGAGAATGATGAAGATGACCAGAACCGTTAACGGGACGATGAGGGCCAGGCGCGCTTCCGCGCGTTTTTCACTTTCGTACTCTCCCGACCAGCCAAGGCTATAACCGGGAGGCAGTTTCACCTTTGAGCCGATCTGATGAATGGAATCTTCCACCGTGGTCCCCAGATCCCGGCCTCTTACGTTGAACGTGATGGCCACATAGCGGTTATTGCCTTCCCGGTAGATATCGTATGCGCCGTCTTTGACTTCGACTCTGGTCAGTTGCGCCAGAGACACACGCTCTCCGGTAGGCGAGAGAAGCCGAACTTTGGAAATTGCCTGCGCGGTATTGCGATAGGGTTCCTGGTAGCGCACTACTACGTCGTAACGCTGCTCGTCGATCAGCACCTGGCTCACCGCGTTGCCACCCACGGCGGTCTGTACAGCGTCCTGTATGTCCGCGACGTTAATCCCAAACCGGGCCGCCTGACGCCGATCGATGGTCAAATCAAGATTCGGCTGGCCGAAGTCCCGCAAGAGCTTTACGTCGTGCATGCCCGGAATGGCCGCCATCACCGCGGTGACCTCTTCACCCTTCTGCTCCAGGACCTTCAAGTCGGTTCCGAAGATCTTCAGCGCGAGCGAACCCTTGGTGCCCGTCATGGTCTCGCCCACGTTGTCCTCGATGGGTTGCGAGAAGTTCCAAATTGCTCCGGGGTACTTCTGGACCGCGAAGTTCATGGCCGCGATGAGCTCATCTTTGTTCTTGTGGAATACGGGACGCCACTGGTCGTGCGGCTTTAAATCGACGAAATACTCGGTGTTGCCGAATCCCCCGGTATCGGTTCCGTCGTCGGGGCGGCCAGCCTGGGATACGACTGTTTTTACCTCCGGGAACGAGGCGAAAACATAGCGGCAGTTGGTGGCGAACTTTTCGCCTTCGGAAAGGCTCGTGCTGTTCGCCAAAGTACCGCGTGCCCAGATGGCGCCTTCGTCGAGATGCGGCAGGAATTCCGCGCCGATGACGCCGCCAAACCCTAAGTAAATGGTCGCGGCGGCGGAAGCGAGAGCGACCGTAGCCACCACCCAGCGATGGTCAACCGCCCAGTGCAATCCCTTGCGGTATTGTCGGGCCAGGAATTCCATCACCAGGTTGCGTCGTTCCCGGATCCCTCCCCGGAAAAACACGGCGGCAAGAACGGGGGCAATGAGGATCGAAAATGTCATCGCCCCAAGCAGGGCGAAGGCAACGGTCCAGGCCATCGGCCGGAATAGGCGCCCTTCCACGCGTTGCAGAGTGAAGATTGGCAGATAAGCCGTGATGATGATGGCGATTGCGTAGAAAACAGGCCGCTGGACTTCGTGGCAAGCATCCCGGATCTTCTCCGCCGTGGTTGTCACGGGGGTCCCGTTTTGGGTCTCGTGCCGCACGCGGCTCAGGTGCCGGATGATATTTTCCACCATCACCACAGCTCCATCTACCACCATTCCAAAATCGAGCGCTCCCAGCGAGAGAAGATTCGCGGGAATGTGGCTCATATCCAGAAATATGGATGCGAAGAGCAGCGAGAACGGAATGGTCAGCGCAACAATGATGGCGGCGCGAGCGTTCAGCAGAAAAAGAAAAAGAATGACGGTGACCAGGATCATGCCTTCCGTCAGGTTGTGCATCACCGTGTTGAGAGTGAAGTGGAGAAGATCGCTGCGGTCCAGCATGGGGATGACTTTCACGCCAGGCGGCAGAATGCCGTGGTTGAGCTCTTCCACCTTCTTGTGGATGGCGTCCAGAGTGGGCTGCTCCTCCGCACCCTTCCTCATCAGTACGCCGCCCTGGATCACATCCGGTTCGTCGATGATGGTCCCATCCGCCATGTGGTCGGCCCGCGCCATATGCCCGAGCCGGATTTTGGGGCCTTGCGTCACGTCCGCAACATCCTTGACTCGAAGGGCCGTACCGGTTTGCGTTTTGACGACGGTTTCCTGAATATCATGCACGGTATTGAACAGCCCCAGCGCCCGAACGTTCATTTGCTGCATACCAATCTCGACGAAGCTACCGCCGGCGTTGATATTGTTATTCGAGAGTTGCTGTTCCATCTGGCCGATGCCGAGTCCATAGGAAACCAGCTTGTCTGGGTTGACGCGTACCTGATACTCACGAACGGTGCCGCCGAAGTCGGAGACGTCCACTACATTCGTTACGGATTTGAACTGTTTCAGCAGAAGCCAGTCTTCGAGCGACCTCATATCCATCAGGTCGTAACGTGGATTCGTACTCCTGATGGTGTACCAATAGATCTGACCGGTGGTACTCCAGTCTGTACCGATTTGAGGGGACAGATTCTGTCCCTCGGGAAGATCGACTTGCGTCAGCCTTTCGAGCACCTTCTGGCGGTTCCAGTCGTTTACCGAGCTATCGTCGAAGATCATGATCACGAAGGACAGGCCGAAGATAGACTCGGACCGCAGAAAACTCATGTGCGGCATCCCGGCCATTTGGATCTCGATGGGAATGGTAACTTGCTGTTCCACTTCTTCGGCTGAGCGCCCCGGCCATTGAGTAATGACCGTCACATAGTTGTCCGCGATGTCGGGATAGGCTTCCACCGGCAGGTTATGAAACGAGATAGCTCCCCATCCCATGAGAAGAAGCGCTATCGCGATCACTACAAACTTGTTATTGAGCGCGAAATCTACCAGAGCCCGGATCATTTTCTTGTCCCTATGATGTTGCGGTTACTGGCCAAGCACGTGATCCAGAACCAGCGCATTGGTGACCACTCGCTCGCCCGGCTCAAGTCCCGATCTGATTTCCTGCATGTTCGTGTCGTTATCCAGCAGGTCTCCACTGACAACTTCCACCCGGCGAAACTTGGCGCCGGGCGCGGGAACAAACACATAATCGCGGTCGTGCATGTGCAGCACGGCGGATGCGGGAACAATGGTGTGCATCTCTTTGGTTTGACCGCGGAACGTGGCCCTGACAAACATTCCGAGGCGCATCATTCCAGGATTTTGAACTTCAATCCGAACCTTGGCCGTGCGGATACTGGGATCGAGAATCGTCCCGATGTTGCTCACTCTCCCAGTGAATGTGCGGTCGGGGTAAGCATTCAAAGTAATCTGCGCGGTATCGCCAAGCCGAACACCCGCCAGGTCATTCTCATACACGTCGCAGACCACCCAAACCGATGAAAGATCGGAAATTGTAAACGGGTTTGGCGCCGAATACGCCTGCACACCGGACTGGCTCGTGATCTCCTGATCTGTAATTGTTCCTGAAACGGGAGCATAGACGTTAACGATGCCCGTGGGATGGGCCGCATCGACACCTAACAGTCCCAGTTGCTCCTTCGCTGTTTCGAGAACCACGACATTATCGTCCTCGGCATTCTGGGCAATTTCCTGACCGCTCTTTGGAATCGCACCGTGCGCGAACAGAGTGTTGGCGCGGTCGAGCTGGATCTTGCTCAACTCCTCGTTCTTCAGCGCCTGCCTGTAATTGGAAAAAGCTCCCGCGATATCTGTACTGCGGACTTTGAACAGGAGCGCGCCTTTGTTCACCTGGTCGCCAAGCCGTGCGTCGATTTCCACAATTCGCCCTGTGGCCAGCGACGGCACGGGAACCTGGCGCGCCACGTCCGGGGTAACGGTGCCGGTAACAATTAATTCCGAGGTTGTTGGGTGTTCGGTCGCCGCCGCAAGAGGAAACTGGTCGGGGCGTTCCACAGAAAAGAGCGCGGCGTCTCCGAACGGAACGACCTTGGCCGCGGGAGGCGCCCCGGCCGAGCCGTCCTGAGCGTGAACTCCGCCACAACCTGTAACTACCAGGGCCCAGGCGCTCGCGACAAGCAGCCCAAAGATCTGCGTGCCTTTGCGTTTCATACTATAGTCCCATCCTTCGTGCGCCGGCGGAATTGCGAGACTCCGCCGGCGCCTGACTTACTGCTTAGAACTTCACCAACACGCCCGCGGACACCTTTGCTTCGCTGCGACGAAGGTCCGGGAACCAGACACTGCTCGCGCCGCCCCCGCACGCCGCTTCAGCGCCGGCGAGGTTAGCCGTTCCCGAGGTTGCCCCTGTCGCGCACGTATAGTACTGGGGGTCGCCGTTGTTTCCACCGGGAGGCGTAACTCCTCCGCGGCCCGCAAAATAAGGGATATCGGAGTGACGATACCCAACTTCCGTCCACCAGGTGATGTACTGTTTGGGCATATACTGCAAGGTCACCGTGCTATCCCACATATGGGCGCGCTGGCCGGCGTTTTCCGTGAAATACGGCGAACCCGACACGGCGTCAGCCCCGTCGATCGGCGGCAGCAAGGTCAAATAGCGGCCCCAGTTGCTCATCTCTCCGCCGCCCAGTGTCAAGCCGATCAGGTCCTTATGAAACCACATCCGGTCGTAGAGCATCCACCCCACAAAAGACGACTTGTTTTGGCTCGGCGCGCCGGTACAGGTAATTCCTCCACCATATTGGCAACCGGCGTCCGCTGTCAGGGAGAATGCCATCTTCGAAAGACCGGTGCTGGTGGGGTTGTTGTAATAGCGAACCTCGATGCTATCGTCCGTGTGGATTCTTTGTGTCTTGGGAAGACCGAGGTTGTCCTGCCCATACCCGTACTGGTTTGCCACTACCTTGAGCCATTCCTTCGGCATCCAGAGAAGCTGTCCGCCAAGGCCCGGGTGCCCGTTGAACTTCGCGTAGGACTGCCAGCCGTTGATAAACCAAGGCTCGATTTTCAACTTATTCGTGGGGAACCATTGCACACGCACGCCATTAAAGAACCAAGGGGTATTCGAAGACACATACGACGGCTGATAAGTCCAGTTGTCGAAATTATAGTAACTGAACAGGCCGATGTAGGATACGAAGATGCCCGCGTCGATATTTAGCCCGTGATTGACATTGAAGTGGTAACCACCCCATGCCTCCGACACGTACTTGTAAGCGTCGCGCAGGTCCCATTGACCGACCGCAAAGCTGGCATCGTTACGTGGCGTCGTGGTGGCAAATAGCCCGTCCATGTACAGGATGCGGCCACGAACGTTTTGCCAGTGGAAATCCCCGCCGACACTCGCCTGCTCGATCTGCACTTCACCCGAGCGGAACGATTCAGTCGCACCGACGATCGTATGATCGACCGGCTGGTTGAAATCCTCCATGTATTCCGTATCGAAGCGGACCTCCGGCGTAAAGAACTTGGTGTCCAGTATGATGTCTTTGGTCCTCGGGTTTCCGTTGAGCCACGTAAAGTCCGCGTACGCAAAAGGAGTGACGTTGTCGACGCCGGGAGTGGATTCGTTCGCCGTCAAAGCCTCGGGAATCTGCGGCGCCGGGGCCGCGGGCGCGGCTGCAGGGGTCGCAACGGGGGCCGCGGCAGGCGCCGCGGCACGGGCCTGGAGCGCCGCCTCAAGCTGCTCGATACGTTTTTTCAATGAGGTGAGTTCATCCATCACGGCCGCGTCCGTTGCCTGATCCGGCGCTGGATTTGGAGCAGGCGCCGGGTTTGCCGACGGCGACGCGGCGGCGAGCAGGAAGTCGACCTTATATGTAGCGGGCGCGGCCACTTCTACATCCGCGGTGGCCTTCGCAAATCCATCTCCGGCAGCGGCTACCTGATACAGGCCGGGCTCCAACTTCGCAATGTTAAACACTCCGTCAGACCCGCCGATGACGTGCAGGTCTGTCCCTCTGTTCACGTTGTGCGCAGTGATTCTTACGCGCGCAACCGGCTGCTTACTGGCGGAGTCGCGGATGACTCCGGAAATCCCGCCGAATAACTCCTGTCCCAACGCAGAGCTGGGAAAAGCCGTAATCTGGAAGACTACGGAAGTCACCAAAATCCCCAACTGAAATAAGTTACGCGTCATAAGTATCCTTTAGAACGAATCTGCATTTCAACGCTTCAGTGTAGAAATGTTGGTCTGTCTTTTGCATAAAGATAGTCTAAGGATCATCTAAATGCCGATAAGTGTTTTAGATCAAACCGATCCAATGTCTTGATTCGTCTCGCGCTCCGGCTCCTTGACCTGCCCCTTGAAGAGATACCCCACGAAAGGGTGCGTCAGCAGATAAGTGGGGTTCCCAGGATCGTCCTCAATCTTCTTCCGTAACTGGTTGACGAACGTCCGAATGTATTCCACTTCCCCGCCGTACTTGAAACCCCACACTGCGCGCAGAAGATCTACATGCCTTATGGGAACTCCAGGACGCGATGCGAGAACATAAAGAAGGTCAAATTCCTTCGGAGTCAGGTGGATCGGCCGTCCGCCCTTACGAACAGTCCGGTGGACAGCGTCTATTTCAAGTTCGCCCGACACAAGCAAGGGAATGTTTTGCGGTACAACCGCACGCCCCCTGCGAACGACGGCCCGGAGGCGCGCCGCCAGCTCACCCACCGTGAAAGGCTTGCAGACATAATCGTCGGCGCCCGCATCGAGCGCCTCGATCTTGCTCCTCTCGCTATCCCTTACCGTAAGCATCACGATTCCGGCGCTGGGACACATCCGTCGCAATTCCAGGCACGTCTCCACACCGCTGATCCCAGGAAGGCTGATATCCAGCAGTACGACGTGCGGGCACTGGCCCTGCACGATCTCTATGGCCTCTTCCCCGTCGCAAGCGTCCTGAATCTCAAAACCCAGGGACCCCAGTGCGACGCGCAACGCGTGACGAATCCGCGGCTCGTCGTCTACAACCAGGACTTTTATGCTTTCCTTGCGCATGGCTCAGTAGCTGACGGCAGCGCGACATAGAAGGTAGTGCCCCTGGTGTCATTACTCTCGACCCAGATGCGGCCGCCCTGAGCTTCTATCAGGTTCTTGGCGACGGACAGACCAATCCCGGTACCACTCCCCCTACCTGCGGCGCGGTCTTCAAAGGGCGCGGCTCGATAAAACCGGTCGAAAACATGCTCCTGATCGGTAACCGCGATCGGCGCGCCCTGATTCGTCACCGCAATGATGACCTCGCTCGCCTGAAACACAGCACTGAGTTCGATGTCCGACCCGGAATATGAGTACGTGCGCGCGTTTTCGAGCAACTGGGTCAAAGCGCGAGCGCACAGATCGGGGTCCGCTATGACGTCATTCTGGCGGTCCTCAATCCGCACCAGAATGCGGCGATCCAGAAGTTGCGCGCGCATCGAGGAAACTACCGAATCAATGATTTCGCGAACGCTGGCGGGGCGGGAACGAACCTTCACCGAATCGCTTTCGAGCGCCGCCGTTCGCAGTAGTTTCGTGGTGAGCTGGGTAAGGTGGTCGGCTTCGTTATCAATCAGAGTGGCGAGTTCTTTTTGGGCGGAAGCCAATCGCCCCATCTCCAGCATGCCGGAACTCGCCGCCCGGATGGTAGTCAGTGGAGTCTTGAATTCATGCGCGAGCGCATCCAGCACCGCCGCGCGCAGCTGCTCCGTCTGGCGGCCGGCTTGAGCCAGAGTCTCCCGCTCAAAGCTTCGTCCAGATTCAAGCGCGAGCGCGCCCAAAGACGCCAGCGCGCCGGCCACTAGCCCGGTCATTTGAGGGCCGGCCATGGCAAGCACGCCTTCCGGTTTGCCGCCAATCCGCACGAGTTGAAACGATATCTGCCGCTGGTCGTCAAAATAATCGAGGCCTTGCAGAAACGCGTCCCTTGTCGCGCTCTCGAAATCCTGCGGAAGCTCACCCGCCGAATGGACCGAACCCGTGGAGGAATCGAATAAGGCGACGCCGCGCTGGGGAAATTCGCGGCGAATCAAGTGCGGAATCTGCGGAGCCAACTGGTCGCGGCTCACTCCCGGCAACAGAATTTTCGTGCTGACGTTATAAAGGCGCTCCACATCACGGCGTCTCTGTTCCGCCGTCCAGGCCTGTAACTTCGCGGCGTGGGAGAGCCGGCTTACCACCACCGCGGTGCATTCAAACGTGGCGAGTGAAACCCAGCTTTGGGGGTCGGCGACCGCTAAGGAAAACAGAGGCGGAATGAAGTAGTAATCCAGAGAGGCAACTGCGCCCAGCGACAGAATCGAAGCCTGCCAGAATCCGGAATAGAGCGCCACCAGCACAACGATGAGCAAGTCCAGCGCCGCCACGCTGGCCATGTTCATATTGAGTCGCAGGCCGATGATGGTCAGCACGGCCACGGCGAGACAGCCGAGCAATAACCGCGGCTGGAAACTCTGTTTGAGCTGATTCACGCTTCCACAGAATACTTCCTAACTCATAAAGAAGACATAAGGGAGTCGATAAGAAACCTAGCCGATATTTCTATCTGCTCCTTTGATAAATTTTATTGAATCTTAATGTCTTCCTTATGACCCTTCGGTCATACTCTCAGAATCGAAGTTTCAATGGGGCAGCACAGAGCGAAGCGAAGTTACACGGAAACCGTCGCGGCATCACCGCGATTTCATCCTGCCGAGGCTCTGCGTCTCTCGCCCCCTGTGATGAGTCTGCTGTCGCTCAACGGCCTCGACACGATTGAAGATGTGCTGCGCTGGAGGCGATACGGCGGCGGTTCCGGCCTTGACGTACAGAGGATCGAAGAGATAGACAGAGCGCTGGCGCGAGTGGGCCTTTTTCGCGCGGACCCGGTTCCTACCCGAGACTGGACAATCTACAGGCTGCGGAAGCAGGGCGCCACATTTGGACAACTCGCTGATCGTTTTCAGGTGACACCCAGTGGCGCGCGCGTGGTCTACCACCGCGTCGAGCGAGCCCTGGCGACTGAGACTCGTATGCGCGCCGTCAATCGAGGCCACACCGACATCAGCGTGAATGATCTGCCCCTCCCCGCCCGCGCTAAGTTTGCCCTCCAACGATTTAATATCCATACTCTAGGCACTCTGCTCGCCGCCCCGATCGAAAAACTACTCCAGGCGAGCGGTGTGGGAAATGCGACGGTCCAGGCAATCAAAGAAGTACAGGCCTTTTATGGCCGGCAGCTTATGACCTATCGGGAGTAATACCCGTTCCGGGCATAGACGTTGATCTTGGGAACGTCGAGCTTGATCTGGATTTTGTGCCACTTTCGGGAAGAGTCGTCGCGAGCGGCGGTGTATCCAATGATGTATTGATCGCGTAGCGCGCAGCCTAACTCGTGCGCGACTCGTCCCACCTGGTTCGGGAACTCAACAGAGTAATTCAACCCGCCCGTCTGAGCAGAAAGATCGGAGAGGAAAGCCAGACCTTCCCGTTCCTCACGTAGAACCATGGGCTTGGCGGTTCGGGACGGAGTGCCGATGGAAACGGTGTAGATCTGGACATCGGCTTCGACGGCCATTCGCATCAGCGCGCTCTTGGAGTGGCCGCTGTTATTGTCCATGCCGTCGGACACGATCAGCAGAGCCTTCCGCGCGTTATGCGCCGAGCGCAATTGAGCCAAAGCCAGGTAAATCCCATCAATCAATGCCGTATTTCCGCCTGGCTTGAGAAACGGAAGGATCCCCCGAACGGAGGCCGCATCGCCCGTGAGAGGAGCTTTGATCTGCGGCACGTCCGAAACGCCCGCCAGCAGAACTTCGTCTTCGGGCTCCATATTTGCCAGAATCTCGCTGGTGGCCTGCTTCGCCAGACTGAGCTGATGGGCCATGCTTTCGCTGGTATCGAGCACTATCGCCAGGGTGCATGGGACGTCTTCCCTGGAGAAGGAGACAATCGGTTGCGGCGCATTATCCTGTAGAACCGAAAAATGTTGCTGGGTCATGTCGGTAACTAGCGCGCCTCGACGATCCATCAACGTTACCGGTACGAGAACAAGGTCGACGCCGGCCCGAAGGGTTAAAGCGGCATCCCGGTGCTCTTGCCCAACCGCGGAAGATACGGCGAGTGACGCCGCCAGTCCCGCGATCCACCCGCCACGCCATCTAGCCATCTCATCTGCGATTGTGAACACTTCCACATAAGGAAGGAATCAAGATGACATAGAAAATAAGTATGCTACCGAAAAACCCAGTCCTTATATGGATCGAACTCGTTCTTCCCGGCCATAGCCACTCCGATAGGCGTCAGAGTGTGCAAAATCCGAATCGAGCCGGCGTGCTCCGCCAGTACCTCAGGCAGCCGTTTGTAGCAATGCGGCGATTCGTCCACGCCCGCGCCGCGCAACTCGACGTGCGCGCCCGACACCCAGGTATCCATCATTTCCCGAGTCACCTTCGGCTCACGAGTGACCACCCCTTGCTTATTCACCTTCCCTTTTGCTTCCATCCGGCTTAGGCGGCGCCCCGCGCCGTGAACCGTTGAGTAAAGAGAATGCTTGCCCAGCTCGCTTTCGACGCCTTCGAGAATCACGGAATTCTCTCCCATTGTTCCTCCGACAAATCCCTTCTGTCCGTCAAATGCCGGCGTGGCGCCCTTGCGGACCACCCACAGGTCACGTCCCTCATGGGTCTCGCGCCACGCGAAGTTATGATGATTGTGAACTTCTTCGACCACCGCCGCGCCTAGAATGCGGGCTACCCGGCTGCACACCCAATCCCTTCCCGCATAAGCATAGAGTCCGGCAAGCCGCATGCATTCCAGGTAGTCGATGCCTAATTCGGACCGCGCAGGAATGACACAGGGATCAACCTCCATCCCCTCTATCGCGCCCGCCGTCTTGAGGAAGAACGTTGCCGTTTTGTGCCCCAACCCGCGCGAACCGAAGTGCACGCCGATCCAAACGCGATCCTCCTCATCGCTGAAGATATCGACATAGTGGTTTCCCGAACCTACGGTGCCGAGCTGTTGGCGGGCCATTTCCTTCAGCTGAGCCGCGGCGGGCAGCGACCAGGCCGGATCGTCAAACAGCGGATGATCCACACGCTCATCGGTGTTCTCGCGGCCAACACCGAAGCTGATGGTTTTCCAGATATCATCCATAATCCGAACGATATCGGGCCGGACTTCGCGAGCGGTCGCGTCGGTGAGCACGGCCTTGTTTCCGCACGCGATATCGTAACCGACGCCCGACGGACTAATTGCATCGGCGTAAGCGACAACCCCGCCGATTGGTACGGCGTAACCTAAGTGGTGATCGGCCATCAGGGCGACGTGGTCGGCCTGCCGCGCGCAGGTCTTGATCTGGCGAAGCGCGCCTTCATCCACCGGAGAACCCCAAACGGGGATGTTATCGATCAGTTGCAAGTTCGCCTTCTTTCTTACTAAAGTTGGTACCGGGCCAGAGAATCGAACTCTACTTTTCCTCTTTGTAGGAGAGGCGCCCGCACCAGCGAGCTTGCCCGGCATGTTGTTACTACTTGAATGGTGAGCTCGTGGCATCCAGACAAGCGGCCCGGGACTCCTCCTGAGTCACTTTAGGGGCTCCTCGCTTGAGCGACGGCTACACTTGGTGCCAACGGGGCGAATCGAACGCCCTTGTCTGGGTTTTCACTCCAGCGCCTTGACCACAACGGCCTCATTGGCGAAATTGTCGAGGCTCTCAACCACCCGGCAGACGGGTGGGGCGCTCGGATTTGAACCGAGAGTCTCTTGCGCCCGAAGCAAGGGGGTTGAGCCGTTTTCCTGCGTCCCAAAATGAAATGGCCCGATCTCTGGTGAGGAGACCGGGCCTGGAATTTACAAGTGCGACTAATTCCGGTGTCAGGTCTCCATGCACGCGACGACGCATGGGCGTATCGCGGTGACTTTCGGTTGGTTTTCAAAATGGAGGGCTTGTGTCACTTGAACTTTCATTTACCCACAGGTCACTTAGTAAGTCAAATAATTATTTAGGCAGGGCGAAGATCAACATCCCGGCGGGCCCTCGGTATACAATTCATGGAATGCGAAGACTATTCATCGCCCTTACACTCACCGCGGCGCCATTCGCCCTCTCCGCGCAGACTGCCGAACCCAAGACCGCCGAGCAGGCTTTCCACAACATCGTCCAGCTAAAGGACATTCCCGCCGACCAGTTGATCCCCACCATGCAATTCATCTCGTCGTCCCTCGGCGTCGAGTGCTCCTTTTGTCACGTGGAAGGCAAGATGGAGCTGGATGAAAAGCCCACCAAACGCTCGGCCCGGGAAATGATGGCGATGATGATGGCGATCAATAAGAACAACTTTGGCGATCGCAGGGAAGTGACATGCTACTCCTGCCACCACGGCTCCGCGCATCCGGCCAGCTACCCGCCTGTACAGGAATCCGACGCGCCCGCGCATGCCGCCCCGGCCATTGCCGAGCCCGCGGGCGCTGTTCCCACGGTGGATCAAATTACCGAAAAATACGTCGCCGCGCTCGGCGGAGCCGAAGCCATTCACAAAATCACCAGCCGCGTCCTCGAAGGCAAGATTCTGGTTGGCGGCAATGAGACACCCATTGAAGTCCTCACGAAAGCCCCCAACAAACGTGTGTCCATCAGCCACATGTCGAGCGGCGAGAGCTTCACTGCGTTCGATGGAACCGCCGGCTGGATGGGGAGCACGGGGCGGCCGGCGCGGGAAATGTCCGCCGCCGAATCGGGCGCTTCCGGATTGGACGCCGAGTTCTATCTCGCCCCGCGTCTGAAGGAGATCTTCACGCAACTGCGCCGCGGCCGACCTGAAGAGATCGGCGGGGTGGAGTGCGAGACCTTGATTGGCACGGGGCCCGGTCGTCCACCCGTTCGGCTGTACTTCGATCAGAAGTCGGGTCTGCTGGTCCGAATGGTGCGGTTCGCAGAAACGCCTCTCGGCCGCAATCCAACCCAGATCGACTACGCCGATTATCGTGAAGTCGATGGCGTGAAAACGCCGTTCCGCTGGACTCTGGCCCGGCCGAACGGACGCTTCACCATTCAGATCGCCGACGAGAAAACCAACGTGCCCATCGACGACGCGAAGTTCGCGAAACCTACCGGTGTTGTGAAATAGCCGCGCCGATCGCCTTCTCCGCCAGCGGTCCCATAATTGCGTAGCCTGCCGGATTCGGATGCACGCCGTCTTTGGAAAGGTTGGCCGGCAGGCCTAACTTGTCATCCACCATGGCCGAGTAATAGTCCAGGTAAACCAGGCCGTTCTTTTCCGCGTAGCTCTTCAGCCAGACGTTGAATGCGGCGATCTTGGGCCCAGGCTCCATACCGGGTTTCCACTTATAGTCCGACGCCGGCAAGATAGACGCCAGCACCGGCTGGATGCCGTTAGCGCGAGCCAACTCCACCATGCTCTTGAAGTTATCCTGAATCATCTCCGGCGTGGACGGCCCCGTGTTACCGGCGATATCATTCGTGCCCGCGAGAATCACAACCACTTTCGGATTCAGGTCAATCACGTCCTGCCGGAATCGCACCAGCATCTGAGGCGTGGTCTGGCCGCTGATTCCCCGATCCAGATAAGGCTTGCCTTTAAAGAACTCTGGCGTCACGTCGATCCATGCATCGGTGATCGAGTCGCCATAGAACACCACGCGATTCTCCCCCGCCGCCGGTGATCCCAGTTGCGCGTTGGCCCCCTGGTAACGTTTCAGATTCGGCCAGTCCGTCGCGCCTGATTGCGCAAATGAATTCGCGGCGCAGGCCATGACACATGCCAGGAGAAGGGCCGGCGCAATAAAATATCGTTTCATGGGTCTTATTCTATTCCTTCAAATTCACTGCATTCAGGCTAACCGAAACCGAACCCCCTCGTCCAAAGCGCAGAAGGAACCCAACATGAAACCATCCTGGAAAGCCGCCGTTTCCCTACTCGCGCTTGGCACAGCGATTCTGCTCGCGCAGTCATCCCGAAAAGGGGAAGAACACGAACAAAACGGAATTGACGATCAGTCCTACGCGATCGTCTCCGGCGACTCGCTCACCATGAACGGGTCGAGCAGCGATGCCCGCCGCGCCCGCATGCTCCGCGGCAGAGTTCAGGGCGATTACATCTGGTTTGAGCGCGACCTGAAGTTCTACTACATTACCGACGCCGCGCTGGTCGCCCGGGCCAAGGAGTTGTTCCGCCCACAGGAGGAATTAGGCCGCCGCCAGGCGGAACTGGGCGAACAACAAGCCAAGCTCGGCGAACAGCAGGCGAAACTTGGCGAAGAGCAATCGCGCGTCGCTGTCCACGGCAACTTCTCCGCCCAAATGGAAGATCTGAAGCGTCAAATCGAGGTGCTGCAGAAACAGGAAGCAACTCACAAGGAGTACACCGAGGATGATCTCGGGGAGTTACAAGGAAAGGTTGGAGACCTACAGGGTCGCATTGGCGACTTGCAGGCCAAAGCCGGCGAGGAACAAGGCCGGCTTGGTGAGCAGCAAGGTAAGCTCGGCGAAGAGCAGGGCAAACTCGGTGAACAGCAGGGCAAGCTGGGCGAAGAACAAGGGCGCCTGGCCGAAATCGCCTACGGGAAAATGAAGACGCTGCTCGATCACGCCATCAGCGAAGGTCTCGCGCGGCCAGTGAATTGAGTTAAGCTCGTCATTTGGGCAAACTGACCTTATTCCTCGCCGCCGCCGCAATAGCCGGTGCTCAGACAGCGGTTCCGGTGGATCCAGCTCTCGCCGAGATCGCCGCCACCCACCGCTTCCTCCAAACCGCGATCGCCCCGGACGGCTCGCATATCGCGTATGTGGAAGCGCTTCCCGACCCAGGGCAATCCGCAATCTACATCGCGCCGCGCCGGCGCGTCACGGCCGGAGATGGGAAATCCGCATTTGACGAAGCCGCCATCGCGTGGTCGCCCGATGGGACGCAGCTCGCCTTCCTTTCGGACCGTGAACACAAGGACCAACTACAACTCTACGTAGCCCCGGCGGAAGGCGGCCCAGCGCGCCAGGTGACTCACCTGAAAGGTTTGGTCGCCGAACCGCGCTGGTCGCCGGACGGCAAGCGCATCGCCATCCTCTATACCGAAAACCTTCCTCATGCGGCGGGTCCGCTTGACCCCGTCCCGCCGGATTCCGGGGTACTTGGCTCTCAGGTCTACGAACAGCGACTTACCGTGGTTGACTTACTCACCGGCGTCGCCAAACAAATCTCACCCATCGATATCTATATCTATGAGTACGATTGGTCGCCCGACGCCCGTACTTTCGCGGTGACGGCGGCACAAGGCGGAGGCGATAACAACTGGTGGGTCGCCCAGCTTTTTACGCTGCCCGCGGATGGCGGCGCAATGAAGAGTATCTATCAACCGCCCATTGAACGGCAGCTTGCCGCGCCGCGCTGGTCACCCGACGGCAATTCCATCGTATTTATCGGAGGCATGATGAGCGATGAAGGCTCCACCGGCGGCGACGTATTCCAAATCGGTTCCACCGGCGGCGAGGCTCGCAACCTCACGCCTGAAATGAAATCTTCCGCCAGTAACATCACCTGGCCTCGAAATAGTAAACAGTTCTATTTCACCCAGCACTACGATGGCGGCAGCGCCATCTCTCAACTCGACCCCGTAACCGGCCAGATCGAGCGGCTCTGGCAAGGCGACGATAGCATCAATCCGCCCTTCGACGACAGCGGCATTTCCATGACATCCGACGGAAAATCGAGCGCCGTTATCCGCCACTCCTGGCAGAAGCCGCCGGAGATCTGGNNGATCTGGGCCGGCCATGTCGGCGATTGGAAACAGTTGACGCACGAAAACAGCCAGCGCAAACCGCTGTGGGGCGAACCGAAAAGCCTGCATTGGTCGAGCGACGGATTCCAGGTTCAAGGCTGGCTGCTTTATCCCAGCCAGTTCGACCCTGCAAAGAAATACCCGATGGTTGTTGCCGTGCATGGCGGACCAGCATCGAGCGTCAAACCCGCGTGGCCGCGTCCGGGCTTCAACCCCACGCTGCTCTCGCAACAAGGCTACTTCGTCATGATGCCCAATCCGCGTGGCAGTTATGGTCAGGGNNGGGAGGTTCGCCATGGCCAATCGAAAGGACTTCGGCGGCGGGGATCTGCGCGATATTCTGGCGGGCGTTGATGAAGCTTTACGAACCGCGCCCATCGATTCGCAGCGCATCGGCATCACCGGCTGGAGTTATGGCGGTTTNNACTGGCAGAGCTACTATGGCGAGAACTCGATCGACACATGGATGCTTCCCTACTTCGGCGCGTCGGTCTATGACGACCCGGCCGTCTACGCCAGGATGTCCGCCATTGACTTCATCAAGCAGGTGAAGACTCCCACGCTGGTGTTAGTGGGCGATCGCGACGGCGAATGCCCCGCCCCACAATCCTATGAGTTCTACCACGCGTTGAAGACCCTGGGCGTGAAAACGGAGATGGT
Organism: Bryobacterales bacterium; assembly: GCA_003136675.1. Lineage (GTDB taxonomy): Bacteria > Acidobacteriota > Terriglobia > Bryobacterales > Bryobacteraceae > Bog-113. Next base: position 63,584 of record PLFE01000147.1, on the reverse strand, counting down.
AGTCTATGCCAATGAAGGACATGCCTTCCACACTCCCGCCGACCAGAAAGACGTGCTTCTGCGCATGATTGCCTGGTTCAACGAGAACTTGAAATAGGACCTGAAGTAAGGATTGGTTCCATGCGACGAATCACACTGCTACCTTTTGTTCTTATCGCCGCATCCCCCTTGTATGCGCAGCACGGACCTGTACGGATTCTGGAACACCGTTCCGACGGCTCGGTAACCAGCACCAACTGGAGCGGGTATGCCGTAACCGGCCTCGAAGGCTCGATTTCCTCCGTTACCGGTTCCTGGATTGTTCCCACGGTCAACTGTGAGGGAACGAATCCCGCCATCGGCGCTGCCTCGTTCTGGATCGGCATTGACGGATACACCACGGCCACCGTCGAGCAGACGGGAACGGATTCCGACTGCGCCAATGGAACCCCGCTCTACTACGCATGGTACGAATTTTTCCCTGACCCCGGCATCACCATCACAACGATCTCAGTACAGCCCGGCGATGTGATGTCCGCGTCGGTGACTTATAACGGAACAGAGTTCACAGCGACGATCGAGAACCAGCGGACCCACCAGACATTCACCAGGTCGAAAGCAGTCGCCGCTGCGAAACGTTCCTCGGCCGAGTGGATTGGCGAATCTCCAGCGGGTCCGCTCCCCAATTACGGCAGCGCTTTCTTCGGTGAGGACGAAACCGGATTTCTCAGAACCTGCGAGGCCACGCTGAATTCCGACACTGTTCCGATCGGCAAGTTCCCCAGCCAGATTGTCCACGCGATCACCATGGTTTCATCCACCGGCGCAACGGAAGCCGCTCCCAGCGCGCTTTCGCCGGACGGGTCGAGCTTTGCCATCGAGTGGCACTAACCTTTATGAACAAGCATCTTCTTACTCTGTGGTTCTTCGTTGCAGCAGTATCCCCGGGCGCGGAACCGAATTGCGGGCAGAGCCTTGTGGATGGTTCCACGCCGCCTTCAACCGTTTCTTATATTTATCCCCGACAAACCGTGCAGCCTTTCTACCAATGGGAGAACAACGACGGTTACTGCGGCGAAGTTTCCATGATGCAAGCCGGCCTCAACAACGGGCAGTGGATGTCCCAGTTCAACGCCCGTCTCATCTGCGGCACGGGGCTCTCTCAGTCCGGCCCAAATGGCGCTTGCGCGGCGCATCACAACCAGGTGAATTACAACGCGCAACTACTGATTGAAGACCCAGGAACGGGCGTCAGCGGACCAAATACTTATGCCGCCGCCGCTCTGTGTCTCTCCAACTCGCGCCTGGCCGCAACCACCTTTAGCTACACCGGCGAATCTACAGGAACGACGGGATACCAGCAATACATGTCCTGGGTGAAGCAGCAGGTGATCGCGGGGCATCAGGTAACCATGGCGTTGTTGTCGAACGGCGGGACCGACCCGCAGTATGATCACGAAGTCTCCGTCATCAGGATTGGCACCAATCACTCGCCCACGGATCCCACTTACTATCCGGATGACGTCGTTTACTTTGACGATCATGGAGTGTACACTCTCTCCGGTGAAAAATTCACCAACAACCCCGCCATTCCGCCCGGCGCAGGCTCCGATTCTACCGGCTGTACGCCATACGTGTATGGTTATACTTTCGAGTCATTACCGCAGACACGCGCGGGAGCGAATCGCAAGGGCGCTCAGGGCTATTCCATCATCATCCCCGGCGATGGGACCATTTATACATCGACGGGCGGCGACGGTTACTCCACCGTACCGATTGCCGGACCTCACAATTACGGCTTCTCGGTCGCGGGTCCGGAAGATCCAACCTCCGTCACGCTGCCTGTCGCGCTCACCATTGTGGGGCCTACCGAAACAGGCGGCCTCTGGAATCCGCTCGATCCCATCGCCGGGTATGACTATGAGAATCCCATCATCGGAACCAGCCTCCTCGGCAAGAGCTGCACCAATACGCCGCCGGCCGAGTGGATGACGAACGTCGTGCTGCAGGCTACCGTGAGCGGGCTTGTGCCGGGCGTGTCTTATAACTTATACGAGTACGAGTTGCCGTCGGTCCAGGGCGTAGGTTCCGCTGCGGCGCTCCCGGTGCCAGTACGGAATTTCAACGCCAACCGGCGGCTCGCCACTTACGACACGCCTTTTACGGCGGTCGCTGCTTCCTTTGAACAAACCATCACGACAACCTCAGACAAGATCATCGTCTTCCGGTGCGTACCCGCCAGTGCTCCCTGAATCGCGTGTCCCCTCTTTCGAGGGGAATGCGCTATAACCATTGAGAGGACGACTTCAGAGTCAAGTCCATGAATCCTTCCGAGCTGATTGACAAACAAATCGCAGATCTTGCGGACTGGCGCGGTCCCATGCTTGCGAAGGTTCGCAAGATCATACATGAGGCTGACCCCGGGATCATCGAGGAATGGAAATGGAGGGGCTCTCCCTGTTGGTCTCACGATGGACTCATCGTGGTGGGCAACGCGCACAAGGATAAGGTGAAACTAACTTTCTCTCAAGGCGCAAGGCTTCCGGATCCAGACAAGCTCTTCAACGCCGGCCTGGACGGCAATCAGTGGCGGGCAATCGATCTCCACGAGGGTGACCGGGTGAACGAACGGGCTCTGAAAAATATGATCCGTGCCGCCGTGGCCCACAATCTTGCCGGGCTGAAGGGGAAGCCCGCGGCATTCCCGAAAAAACGGAAAAGGCTTACCGGCAATACGGTTCTTGGAGGATAATTCGCATGGCTTTTCAAGCGTTGTTTCTTGGCGATTCCGTGGTGTGGGGCCAGGGCCTCACCGACGCGGAGAAATTCAGTTCGCAGGTTGTAGCGTGGATCAATCAGTATCATCCGGCCCAGAATGCTTACAAGACCGTCGTGGCGCACTCCGGCGCGGTCATCGGCGTTGGCGCAACGGTACAAAAGCCCGCGGTGGATGGCGAGGTGCCGGACGCGTACCCAACCATCCTGCAGCAGTGCTCCCAGACCCCTGGTAATCCGAATGACGTCAACCTGGTGGTGGTGAATGGCGGCATTAACGACATCGGTGTCCAATACATCTTTAATCCCTTGACCGACCAGCAGGAGTTAGCCGATACGATTAAAAGATTCTGCCATGACGACCTGGTTACCGTGCTCCTCCAGGTAGCGGCGAAGTTCGCCAATCCGAATACGAGCATCCTGGTGACAGGCTATTATCCCGTGCTCAGCACCCAGAGCGATCCGCTCAAGATTCCGGCGCTGCTGCCTCTGTTCGGAGTGAGCATCGCGGCTTTACCATTCCCAAACGATCCCATCGCCAAAATTGTCTCCAACAGCCTGTTGTTCTGGCAGCAGTCGAAGGCGGCCATGTCTCAGGCCGTCGCCGATGTGAATCAGCAGTTGGGCGTCAACCGGTTGGAATTCGTCGCGCCCGGTATCTCGGAGGCCAACTCGGCCTTTGCTCCAACTCCGTGGGTATTCGCGGTGAACGCCAACCTATCCCCGCAGGACGATGTGATTGCTACCCGCCAGGCGGCCTGCATACTCGACGAGCCCGATCCGCTGCAGCGGGAATTTTGCTTCCGCGCCTCCGCGGGACACCCGAACCGCTGGGGCGCGCAGGCGTTCTTCAACGCTCTCTACCCGGTTCTACAGCGCCGTTACGGATTCTGAGGCCGCGTGGCTGTTCACTTCGTCTGAGACCACGAAAAACCGGTTTAGCGTGTGGCTTCCGAACGACGTTGTGATCGCAATGTCCGTGGCGTCCCGGCCCGTAGCCATCAGAACACGGCCAATCCGCGGCTGGTTATGCCGCGCGTCGAACGTCCACCAGCGGCCATCCAGATAAGCCTCGAACCAGGCGCTGAAATCNNGTGATGATCGCGAAGGTCATCTGGAACATCATATAGACCGACTCAGGGATCGTCGGGGCGAGGCTGCTCACGGCGTTGAGGCCCATGGGCGCCAGGAAGGCGTATTTGAAATCACCGATGAATTTGCCAGAACCGGTGAAGGCGATGGAATAGCCGATGACCATCCACAGCACCGTGATCACGCAGGTGGCGCCGAAGCTCTGGGCGAGGGTGGCGAGAATATTCTTTTTCCGCACCATGCCGGCATAGAAGAGAGCCAGGCCCGGAATGGTCATCATCAGCACCAGCGCCGTGGAGACAAGCATCCAGGCGGTGTCGCCGGAATCAATCTTGGGCGCGGTCGCCTGGGCAAAGGCGTTTAGGGGCGCCCCGATGGCTGCGGCGGCCAGGGCCAAGCTGAAAAATCTACGCAGTCCCCTCAGGTGCATAACCGTCGTTGTCCTTTTGATTGAAGGCTTATCTGGCTAAATCGCCGCCGCGCCGGTCTCGCCGGTGCGGATGCGGATGGCGTCCTCCACATTGAGGACAAAGATCTTGCCGTCGCCGATCTTCCCGGTGACCGCCGCGGCCTGAATGGCGGCCACGGCGCCGGGCGCGGTGGCGTCGTCGACCACGGCTTCAAGCTTCACCTTGGGCACGAAGTTCACCTGATATTCCGCCCCGCGATAGATTTCCGTCTGACCCTTCTGACGCCCATAGCCCATCACCTCGGTGACCGTGACGCCCTCCACCCCAGCCCGGCTCATGGCCTCGCGCACATCGTCGAGCTTGAAGGGTTTGACGATCGCGATGATGAGCTTCATCCGTGAAGGCCCCCCTGGCGCGCCATCCGATGGACGCGCCCCTACATGCGACGCCGGGGCGCGGCGCGCGATGGCCATCGCGGCACGGACTGAAACGCGGACGGCCGACGCTCGAAAAAGAGGCAATCAGCGCCGAGTCTATGGCTCCAGCACCGCCCTGGGACTCATGGGCTGCGGCGCGCCAAGATTTTCCCCACGAAGGTCACGAAGAGCACGAAGGATTCACGAAGGGATTGGAGGCGTCTCGGCAATACATGACGTGTCGCCAATCTTAATTGGCCTTCGGTCGAGCTCCCACGCTCACGCCAGCACGGCGCAAAGCGCCAAATCTTTTATTGCATCAAATGTCTCAGCCCGACTCCGAGCCTCTTTGTGACTCGTTCGTGGGCTTCGTGGTCTTGGTGGTCTTGGTGGTGAAAACCTGTCTTCCTTCGGCTCTCAGGCCGTCACCACCTCGTCGGTGATCACGTCGAACTGCTTGAGCGTGGCCGGACCGAAATGGGTGCTGATGGCCGTGTCGGCGGCGTCGCGACCCACCGCCAGGGGAATGCGGCCGATGCGCGGATGATTGTGGCGGGCGTCAAAGACATGCCAGCGGCCGCCCAGATAGACCTCGAACCAGGCGCTGAAATCCATGGGCGACGGCGGAAGCACAATGCCGATGTCGCCCAGATACCCGGCCACATACCGCGCCGGAATATTCATGCACCGGCAAAACGTGATCGCCAGATGTTGGAAGTCGCGGCAAACGCCTGTGCGATCCAGGTAAACATCCAGCGCAGTCTTCGTGGGCCGCGCATAGGCGTAGCCGAACTCCACCTTCTGATACACCCAGTCGCAGATCGCCTGCACCCGCCCCCAGCCCGGCGCCGTATGGCCGAACAGTTCCGATGCCACCTGCGAAAGCAGATCCGTTTCGCAATAGCGGCTGCCCATCAGGAAACGCAGCACTTCGCTGGGCAATTCCTCCACCGGATGTTGCCTGGCTTCCGGCGCCTGGACGTCCGGCAATCCGGAATCTTCAATCAACGTTGAGTTGTATAAACGCACAATGCCAGCCGGCGCCAAGAACCTGCTGCAATGGTTGCCGAACGAATCCACATACCTTTCCACCGGAACTTCAGGCTCAACCTTCAACTGATCCGGCTCGCGCAGATCGGGGATTCGCGACGGATGCACGTCCAAAAGAGCGACAATTGGAGTGGGGTATGGCAAATAAAATTCGATGTCGTATCCTAAGCGAATTAGCAAGCGGAATCCTTGTTTGGATCAATATGTTTTGCTCAATCTTACCAAGCAATTTTAGAGCCTTTTCCCGGGGTGATACGTGAGAAAACCTGTTTTGCTGCTTTATCGCGAACTGGATGAGACAGGTCCCTACCGGGCCGCCATCGATGCCGCCGGGGCCGAGCCTGTACTTGTGCAGGCCGGCGAGCCGTTCGACCCGAGCGCGTTTGCAGGAGTTTTACTCACCGGAGGTGAGGATGTAAATCCCGCCCTTTACGGCCAGAATCGCCATCCATTAACGGAGGCCTCTGATGATGTTCGCGATGCGGAGGAATGCCGCGTCATTGCAGCCGCCCTTTCTCTCGACATGCCGCTGCTGGCTATCTGCCGCGGCCAGCAGATTCTGAACGTGCAGAACGGCGGCACATTGATCCAGCATGTGGAGAACGTGAGCCTGCACCAGACATCGCCTCGGGATAAATCTCAACCGGCCCATACCGTCGATATCGTGCCCGGAACGCTCCTCGCCGGAATCGCCGGTACGGAGCACAAAACGTGGCAAGTGAACTCGCGGCACCACCAGGCCCTGGATCGGATTGGCCCCGGTCTGCGGGTGGCCGCGCAATCGCCTGACGGCGTCATCGAGGCCCTCGAACGGCCCGGAAAGCGCTTCATGCTGGCGGTGCAATGGCACCCGGAAGACCAGAGCCCGGTGTCGGCGGAACAGCGGAAGTTATTCGATGCTTTTGTGAGTCAGCTTTGAGGTTCATTCCCAGGCAACGATAACGTCTGGAAAGTGCTTGAACTCGCCATCGAACGTCGCAACCGGAATAGAGCGCCCTGCAGCGGTTGCTGCCAGCAAACAGTCCACGAAGTGCATCTCGCTTCTACCGTAGCGTTCCAGCGCGGCGCTGGAAGAACCACCAGCCCCAACTCGCCACTGTCGGATGCACTAAACAGATTGGCCGCTGTCTGAGCGTGTCGTTCGTGATTCCGAACGCTGGCGGCTAGGCTGT
>PLFE01000147.1:0-56671 GCA_003136675.1 Bryobacterales bacterium | reverse complement strand
GCCTTGCATTACTATTATGCCTACCCTCGTGGATGGCAGTCCTTGCTGTCACAAACGAAGAAAAATATCTTGGCGGTATTGGCGCGGGCTTCCCGCACTTTAACACCGCCGGCTGACTCGAAGCGGTGAGATGATTGGATCGAAGGAGGGTTAGGAACTGGNNGGCCAAAGTCACCCGTTCGCTTCTCAGCATCCCTTGCAAACGAAACATAATAAGCTAAATAGGGGGAAAATTTGGTTTGCAATTTCCGCCCGTGCGTACCGGGAATCGTGAGGGTGATGGCTTCGGGGCAACCCGGCGGCAACGCGCCGAAAAATCCAAGAAACCCACCAAAGGAGGCCGGATAGCGTGACGTCTGTTTTGCAGATTCATCGTAGCGTTATAATCAACTCTCAGCACCGGACAGATTCCGCGTAGAAGCCATCCGGTAAGAAGGAACTTTCGTGCCCATGGCTACCCCCGCGGAACCTGTACCAATGCGCCCTTCGCCCTTCGACGGCTACGAACTCGACGTCGCGTACGACGAGATGTTCCGTTCGAAGGATAAACCGCGCGGCGCGTACAAGCACCTGTACACCCAGTTGCTGAGTATGGAGCCGGAGGAATTGCGCCGCAGCAAGCAGCAGGCCGACCTCTCTTTTTTCAATCAGGGCATTACCTTCACCGTATACGGCCGCAAGGAAGGCACGGAGCGCATCTTCCCGCACGATCTGCTGCCCCGTATCATTACCAGCGCCGAGTGGAAGACCATTGAACGCGGCCTCACGCAGCGCATTACCGCGCTGAATCTGTTTCTGCGCGATGTTTACCATGAACGCAAGATTCTCCGTGATGGGGTCATCCCAGGCGAAATCATTTATACCTGTAAGCAGTTCCGCCGCCAGATGCGCGGCGTGAAGGTTCCGCGCGACGTTTACGTCAGCATCAGCGGCTCGGACCTCATCCGCCTGCCGAACGGACAGTTTGTCGTCCTGGAAGACAACCTGCGCGTCCCCAGCGGGGTCTCCTATATGCTCACCGGCCGCAAGGTCATGAAGCAGATCTTTCCCATGCTGTACCGCAAATCCGGCGTGCAGCCTATTGAGCATTACAGCCAGGTGCTGCTCTCCACGTTGCGGTCTCTGGCCACTGAGACGCGTTCCACCCCGACGGTAGTCCTGCTCTCTCCCGGAGTGTATAACTCGGCCTACTTCGAACATGCCTACTTAGCTCGCCAGATGGGCATCGAGTTAGTGGAAGGGCGCGACTTAGTGGTGCACGACAACATTGTTTTCATGCGTACCATCGCGGGCCTCCAGCGGGTGGACGTCATCTACCGCCGCGTGGACGACGATTTTCTGGACCCGCTGGCCTTCCGTCCGGACTCCTCTCTGGGCGCGGCCGGCCTCTTCAACGCCTACCGAGCCGGGAACGTCGTTCTCTCAAACGCGCTCGGTACGGGCGTGGCTGACGACAAAGCCATCTACGCCTATGTCCCGAAGATCATCAAATACTATCTCGGCGAAGAACCCATCTTGAATAACGTGGAAACGTTGTTGATGACCGACGACAAGGAGCGGGCGCATGTGCTGGCAAACATGGATAAGTACGTGGTGAAGGCGGTGGGCGAATCCGGAGGATACGGCATGCTGATTGGTCCGCATAGTTCGCTCCAGCAACAACAGGATTTCCGTGAGCGCATCGAGGCCGATCCCCGCAACTATATCGCTCAACCCACGCTGGCCCTCTCCACCGCGCCCTGTTTCGTGGGAGACCACGTCGAGCCGCGCCACGTCGATCTGCGGCCCTATATCCTGTTCGGCGAAAAGTGCACCATCGTTCCCGGCGGCCTCACTCGCGTGGCGCTGCGCAAAGGTTCTTTGGTGGTCAATTCCTCCCAGGGCGGCGGCTCCAAAGACACCTGGGTATTGCAGAACTAATCGGAATCACATGCTTTCACGAGTCGCCGACAGTCTCTACTGGATGAGCCGCTACTTTGAGCGCGCCGCGCATTGCGCGCGAGTTCTCCAGGCTACCCATAACCTGATGCTCGACCCCGCGAAGATCACGGCCGACGAGCGCTGGCTGCGCGCGCTGGCCTTCATCGGCTTCCCGCGCATCCACGAAGAACTGGATCCCGAAATGGCCATCATCCGGCTCGCCATGGATCCGGCCAACCGCTCGTCCATCGTCGCCTGTATCACCGGCGCGCGCGATAACGCCAGCCAGGTGCGCGAAGAGATTAGTTCCGAGATGTGGGAGCACCTGAACCGGCTCTATCACGACGTGACCCAGCCCGTGTGGAAACTGCCCGAGGGTGAAGACGCCGCCTCATTCCGCAGTAGCGATGAAGCGGAGGCCATGCGCCGCGCCGGAGAGGTCCGAGAAGGAACGTATAAATTCCACGGCATTACCGACCTCACCATGAATCATGACGAGGGTTGGCATTTCATCCAGCTCGGCAAGGCCACCGAGCACGCCTGTTCGGTTTCCATTTTGCTGGATGCTTACTTCTCCACTAAGAAACCGGCTACCGACCTGGACTGGCTCTGCCTGCTGACCAGTTGCGGGGCGTTCGAAGCTTTCTGCCGCGCCTATACCGCCGACCTGAAACCCGCCAACATCGCCGAGTTACTTCTGCTGCACCCCGAGTTTCCCTTCTCCGTGCGCAATTCGGCGGACCAGATGTACGCGGCTTCGCGAGCTTTGACGGCCAACTTCTCCGCTCCGGGCACGCACACCATCGAGCGTGTCATGGGCCGGCTGCGATCTTCGGTGAGTTTCGTCGAAGTGGAAGAAGTTACCGGGGGCGACCCCCATCAGTACCTGAACGACATCATCGAGCAATGCACCAAGCTGCACGCCGCGGTAAATGACATCTATATTGAATATCCGATTGAGGCGGTCTTCGAAATCTAATGTTCTACGCCGTCCGCCATTTCACGCAGTTCCGCTATAGCCGCGCCGTGAGGCAGAGCGTGATGGAGGTGCGGATGCAGCCGCGCAGCGAGAACACGCAGCGCTGCTTCACCTTCCAGCTTTCCGTAAGTCCACGCGCACGAATCTTCTCTTATACGGACCACTTAGGCAATCTGATTCACCACTTCGATATACCGGGCGCGCACCAGCATCTTACGATCGTCGCCGACACTCTGGTGGATGTGGAGCCCATGCTCGATCTTCCGGATCAATTAGGCGAGGGCGCCTGGGATCAGCTCGATCAGTTAATCGGCGAGGAGGATTACTGGGATATGCTCATGCCCAGCCAGTTTGCGCGTTCCTCGCCGGAGCTCGAAGCGTTCGAGAAAGAACTCGGCGTGGGCGCGCGGGACGGGAAAGACCCGCTCGTGCTTCTACGTGAGATGAACTCGGGTATCTATAACGCGATTTCTTACGTGCGCGAAAGTACGCGCGTCGATTCGCCCATCGAAGACGCACTGCGGACGCGCGCGGGGGTTTGTCAGGATCTGACGCACATTATGATCGCCATGGTCAGAAATCTGCGCATCCCCTGCCGGTATGTGAGCGGCTATTTGCATCACGGCGCGGACGATGCGGATAGAAGCGTGGACAGCGCCACGCACGCCTGGGTGGAGGCGCTTCTGCCCCGGCTCGGCTGGGTGGGATTCGACCCGACGAACAACGTACTCGCCGGCCCTCGGCATATTCGAACAGCCATTGGGCGCGACTACGCGGACGTCCCGCCAACAGTGGGCACGTTGAAGGGCCATGCCTCTTCAGCGATGCAGGTGCGCGTTCGCGTGACGCCGTCCGAAGCGGTACTGCCGCCCGACCAGGAATTTGCGGCGGATGAGGAATGGTCGCGTTTTCTGGAGACGCGGCAAGACGACGACGATTGGTACGCCCACCAGCAACAGCAGCAATAAGGCTGTTCTAACGCCGCCAGGCAATTCCGGTAGAAGGTCGTCTTTGGGGTCGATCGAAAATGAGGATGCCGTCGATATCGTACAACAGCTCGTACATTCGGGATCTATAAATTCCAGGATTCCGTGTCCCTCGGATCGCTCTTATACTTCGGCTTTCTATCGGCCTTCGGCACAATCGGGCGGGACGCCTTTACCTTGCCCACGCGTTCTCGAGCAATCGCCCTCACTTCGGTTGGCGCGCTGAAGCCCGGCTTCTTCCGCTTGGCCACTTAGGAGACCAGCGCATGCACCACGCGCGTCGCCAGTTGATCTAACGTGAGAATCTCGTACAACGACGAATCCGACATGATCTTCGAGACCAGCGCCGTGTGCATCGCGTGACCGGCCCGCTCCGCAATCACGTGACCCAGCAGCGGCCGCCCCAGCAGCGCAAGATCGCCGATGAGATCCAGCGCCTTATGCCGGCAGCACTCATCCGGAAACCGGAGCCCGCCGGGGTTCAGCGCTCCCGATGGAGCGAAACACACCGCGTTGTCCAGCGTCGCGCCGCGGATCAGCCCCATGTTCCGCATCTGCTCCAGATCCGTCTCGAATCCAAACGTGCGGGCCGGAGCGATGCGCGAGGTGTAGTTATCGGGAGTTACTTCCATCTCGATTTCCTGCCGTCCCACAGGCTCCGGATATTCCACGTCGCAGGTCAACCGGAAGCAATCGTCGGGAAGAATCGAGATGCGCTTGCCCTTGTCTTCCACCGTTACAGTTCGTCGGATGCGCAGGTAGCGGCGGCGGCGCCGCAGTTCCTTCACGCCGGCTTCACGCACTAAGTCCACAAAAGGCTGCCCGCTGCCATCCATGATGGGCACTTCGAGGTTATCGATCTCAATGAACGCGTTGTCTATGCCGAGGCTGTAGAACGTGCTCAGCAGATGCTCCGTGGTGGAAATCAAAACGCCCTGCCGCATCAGACTGGTGGCATAGGAAACGCGGGCCACATGCCGCCAGCTCGCGGCAATCGGGAAGCTGTTCAAGTCCGACCGCAGAAACACGATGCCGTTGGCGGCCGGCGCGGGACGCACGCGGATCGAAACCGGCACTCCGCTATGCAACCCAACGCCCCTGGCTTCCACGGTGCGCTGCAGCGTGGTCTCAAAGCGCAAGCGGTACTTCCTGTTTATGAGGCATCACAAACTACTGATTCTACTAGATCGAGAAAGGTTACACTGTGGCTATTCCGCAACAACGCGAAGCCCGGAAACTGTTGCGATACGTCCACAGAACGGCATCCTGTATCATTTCTGAGTGCTGCCCGCGCGCCTCTTCCTGATCGACACTTACGGCTTCATCTTCCGCGCCTACCACGCCCGCGCGCGATCCGGCGCGCCTCCTATGCGCACCAGCAAGGGCCTTTCCACGGAGGCGGTATTCATCTTCACCAACATGCTTCGCAAACTCGCCAAAGAGCAGGAGCCGGATTACATTGCCGCCATTTTCGAGAGTGAAGGCAAGACTTTGCGCGAACGGGAGTTTGCCGATTACAAGGCCAACCGAACGGAAATGCCGCAGGATCTGATCGAACAGATCCCCTACATCCGGCGGATGCTGGAGGGGATGCGCATCCCCATCCTGTCGTTTCCAGGGTTCGAGGCGGATGACGTAATCGGGACCATCTCGCGCCGCGCGTCGGATATGGGTGATGAAGTCGTCATCGTATCGAGCGACAAAGACATGCTGCAGCTGGTGAACGACCGCGTCACCATGTACAATCCCGCGAAAGACGACACCTGGTACAACGCCGAAAAAGTGCGGGAGTTCATGGGTGTGTCGCCTTCGCAGGTAGCCGACCTGCTGGCGCTGAAAGGCGACGCCGTGGATAATATTCCCGGCGCGCCCGGCATTGGCGACAAGGGCGCGATCGATCTGATTCAGCAGTTCGGTTCCGTGGAGCACGCCCTGGACCGCGCCGCCGAAGTGACCCGCAAGATGTACCGCGAAAGCCTGCAGCAGAATCGCGAGCGCATCGAGCTAAGTAAGCGCCTCGCGACCATCGAATGCGCCGTGCCCATTGAGTTCTCGCTCGAAGCGCTGGCGGCCGCCGCGCCGGACGTGGAGGCGTTGCGCTCGCTCTTTAAGGAACTGGAGTTTCACAGCCATTTGAAGGAACTGGGGCCGGCGGAGGATTTGCGTCCGCGGGATCTGGGGCTGTTGCAGACGGCTTCGGAAGTCGAGACCTATGTAAAAGCGCATTGCGGGACCGGGGTGACGGGCGTGGCTCTCCTTGGTGATTACATCGGAATTGCGCCCTCGGAATCCGAAGCGCGCGGCATTCCTCTGGCGCTGTTGCCGCAGCTTCGTCCGTGGCTGGAAGATGCCTCGGCCGGCAAGGCGGGCTGCGAAGTTAAGACGGATTTACTGGCGCTGCGGCGGGCGGGACTCGAGCCGCGCGGATTTCGGGAAGACTGCGCCCTGTATGCGTTCCTTCTGGATGCCGATCCGTCCGGATGTTCGCTCGATCAACTCGCCCAGCGCAAGCTCGACATAAAGTTGCGAGCCGATGTCGCCCAGCATGCGCTCTATGTGCGGGAGCTGTGCGTCTCGCTGGGGCGGGCGGTTAGCGAGCGCGGTCTTCGCGAACTCTATGAAACGATCGATCTGCCCCTGGCCGCGGTGCTCGCGCGGATGGAGCAAACCGGAATCCTGGTGGATCGCGCGGAGCTGGGGCGCCTTTCCGAACTGATGGACGTTGAGATCTTGCGCCTCACGGTGGAGATTCACGTTCTGGCCGGGCGGGAATTCAACATTTCTTCGCCGCAGCAGGTGGGGCGCGTTCTGTTCGAAGAGATGAAGCTTCCGCAGCCTGTAAAATACGGCCGAGGCAAAACGGTTTCCACCGCGGCGGACGTGCTCGAAGAGTTGGCAGTGGAACATGAGATCGCGCGCAAGGTGCTGGAGTATCGCGGTCTCACTAAGCTGAAGGGCACTTATGTGGACGCACTGCCGGCATTGATCGATCCGGCTTCCGGACGCATCCATACGAGCTTCAACCAGACCGGCGCGGCTACCGGACGCCTGTCCTCCTCGAATCCGAACTTGCAGAACATCCCGATCAAGACCGAGCTTGGCCGGGAGATCCGCGCCGCCTTTGTCCCGAAACGTGGCTGGAAGCTGTTAGTGGCGGATTACTCGCAAATTGAACTCCGTCTGCTGGCGCATATGTCCAAAGATCCGGTACTGATGGACGCCTTCCGGAACGGCGAGGACATTCACACGCGCACCGCGGCGGAAGTGATGGGCGTTCCCCCGCTGTTGGTTACCAGGGAAGCGCGCAATCGCGCCAAGGCCGTGAACTTTGGAATCGTCTACGGCATCAGCGGGTTTGGCCTTGCCCAGCAGTTGGGCATTTCGCGGAAAGAAGCCGAGCAATACATACACGGGTATTTCGCGCGTTATTCGGGAGTGCGCCGTTTCATCGACGAGACCATCGAACACGTGCGCGTGACCGGAGTGACGAAGACTTTGTTTGGGCGGGAGCGGCCGATTCCCGACATGAACAGCCGTAACCCGAATGCGCGTGGCTTCGCCGAGCGTACCGCGGTGAATTCTCCGCTGCAGGGGACTGCGGCGGACTTGATCAAGCTGGCCATGATCCGGATCGACCATGAGCTGGAGCGGCGCGAGGCCAAGCTATTGCTGCAGGTGCATGATGAGTTAGTGCTGGAAGCTCCGCCTGAAGAAGCTGAGGAAGTTGCGGCTCTGGTGAAGCGTGAGATGGAAGGCGCGTTTGCTCTGGAAGTGCCGCTGGTGGCTGAGGTGGGGATTGGTGTGAATTGGCGGGATGCGAAGTAGCGTTGACTTCCGGACCAGAAATGGATAAAATTCTAAATATAACCATGATCCAAATTGATTCCACTTCCTCCCCGTTCACGTTCCGACGCGTAGGATTTCAGGCCATCACCGTCCTCGGGCGGGCGGATGCCATGGGGATCCTTCCCCAGGAAGAGCGGATCGATGCGCTCGACTTCCCGACCTTCCGCACTGTGTTCCGATACATTCAGCGTGCCGGAATCGGCAAGACCATCCGGTTCGAAATGGAGGATGATCCGGACGAGATGGAACAGGCCCTGAAAAACCTGAACACGGCGCTCGAAGAGTCACCTTCCCCGGAGTTCGAGTGGAACCGGATGCTGGACGTTCTTGGTCCGGATCTTCTTTCGGGGTTGCTCGGCATTTCCGCCAGCAGCATTCGCCGCTACAGCGCGGCCGCTCGCACAACGCCCGACGAGACCGCCGTCAGGCTGCATTTCCTGTGCCTGATGGTGGGCGATCTGAGTGGAGCTTATAACGAGATGGGTGTGCGCCAATGGTTCCAGCGCAACCGCGCGCAATTGGCCGGACGCGCGCCGGCGGATTTGCTGAGCGGGGCATGGAAGCCCGAGCAGAAAGGCCCGCGTCAAGTACAAGACCTGGCGCGCGCGCTGGCCGCCTCGCCCGCAACGTGATCGTCTACCGCCATTGCGACCCGCGCTTTCCTTTTCTGTGGGAGAGCGCGGATCAACCGCCCGCGCGCTGGCACGGCGCCGGCGAAGGGCCTGTCAACTATTTCGCCGATACTCCCGACGGCGCCTGGGCTGAGTTTCTCCGCCACGAAGAGATTACTCAAGAGTCGGAGCTAGTCAACATGCGGCGGGCATTGTGGGCTGTCGAGTTGCAGGAGGACTTGAGTGCGGAGACTCCGCGTTTGGACGCCGGACTGCTCACCGGCGGAATGGACACTCACGAAGCATGCCGGGGTGAAGCCAGGCGCCTGCGGGCCAAGCGCGCAAAGGCATTGCGCGCGCCGTCTGCGGCATTAGTTCCCGGCGGGGCTGGTGGGTGGAGAGTCGATGGCGGGCTTCAGCCGGGAGCCGAACGCGACGGCGTGGTTTTCGCCGTGTTTGGGCCGCAGCCGGATCTGGTTGGTTGGGCGGCGACTGTTTCCGGACATCCGCGGGTCGACTTGCTCAAGCGCCTACGCCCGCTATAGAGATTCAGAATTGGCATCATGCTTGGGTCGCGTCCGACTTGCTGAAAACCAAAAAAGGGAGCCAACGAGAGCCTGTGGCGCCGCGGCGATCAGCAGGAGAGATGCGGTGCCAGGCAGCGGATCTGGCGTCATTCTCGCTACAGCCAGAAGAGCGACACAAACAAAAGTTGCGCTCATCGCAATACAAATTGCGGCCGGTTTTGGCCTAAACAGTACAAAGATGGTGAACGGCAGCAGCGTAAAGAAACCACACAACATGCCCAAAACATCCCAGAAGCCGCGCAGCACGCCGATGCCGACAGCCGCCGCGCGTTTGAAGTTATCGTTGGCCAAGGCGAAAGAACTCAATGCGTGTGGTCCAAACGCAGCTATCCAATCCCAGGCAAATATCGCGTCCGCAGAATCTCTCGATGATGCAACTCATGTCCGGCAATGGCAAACGCCATCGCCCGCATCGTGAGGAAATGCCCATCCGAAGTTCCCGACCGTTCCCATGCTTCCGGCGGCAACCCGCGCAATAAAAACAGAGTCGAGGCACGAACGGCTTCGAACTCGCGCAGCGCCTCAAACAGCGGAATATGGTCGTAAGGGGCATACTTCGCCAGCAGGTTCTCGTCGAATCCAGCCAGCGGCGTTGGGTCATTCCGCCCGATCCGCAGCACCCGGTAAGCGAACACGCGCTCGGTGTCGATCACATGACCCAACACTTGCCGGATACTCCACTTGCCCTCGGCATAGCGGAATCCGGCATCCTCCTCCGAGACTTTCGCCAGCAACGCCTTGGTCTCGGGAAGCTGCCCGGCCAGGTTTTCAATCACGTCGCCCGCCGGCACAAGCTCAATGTATTTATGGAACGGCGGCGCGTAGTCTGTCAAAGCGGGTCGCGGATGCATGGGATTATTTTCTCAAGTATGCGTCGTCGCCGCGAATCCAATCCTCACGGCGCGGCGCGAACACGTCGGTTGCAAGCGAATCCTCCAGCGCTTCCACTTCATGCGGCAAGTCCGGGGGAATCACCAGCACGCCCCCGGCTTCCAGAATGATCCCGCGCCCAGCCATGCGGCAAACGAGGCGGCCGGATTCCACGGTAGTCACTTGTTCGCTCACATGATGGTGCAGCGGAACCAGCGCGCCTTTCAACAACCGGATTCTGGCAATCGTCAGGTTCGCCGTGTGGATCGCCCGGCGTGTGACCAGGGCGTTCATCCGCTCTTCCGGAACATCCGTCCAAACGTGTTCTTCCATATGCTTTGCGCTATGCTAACACTTTGACTTTCCAACTCTTTATATGAAGGGCATCGTTCTTGCAGGGGGCACCGGAAGCCGCCTCTTTCCGCTCACCAAAATCACTAACAAGCACCTGCTTCCCATCTACGACAAGCCCATGATCTACTACCCCATCCAGACGCTGGTGGACGCCGGGGTGGAGAGCATCATGGTCGTCACCGGCGGCAGGAACTCGGGTGATTTTCTGCGCCTGCTCGCCAACGGCAAGAACTTCGGCCTGAAGCACATCGACTATACGTATCAGGAAGGCGAGGGAGGCATCGCCGACGCGCTGGCGCTCGCCGAACACTTTGCCGACGGACAAAAGATCTGCGTGGTGCTCGGCGACAACATCATTGAGCAAAGTATTCGCGGAGCGGCGGACGCGTTTCGCAAGCAGCCCAAGGGCGCGCGTATCTTACTCAAGGAAGTGACCGATGCGGAGCGCTTCGGCGTCGCGGAACTGAATGGCGATCGCATCGCCGGTATTGAGGAAAAGCCCGCTCATCCTAAGTCGAACCTGGCTGTTACGGGTATCTATATGTACGACGAAACGGTTTTCGACAAGGTCCGCACCCTTGTCCCTTCCGGTCGTGGAGAGCTGGAGATCACCGACGTGAACAACGCCTATATCCGCGAAGGCTCCATGACGTTTTCTTTCCTCGATGGCTGGTGGACGGATGCGGGAACGTTTGATTCGCTGCTGCGCGCAGCCAATCTGGTGGCGCAGACGCGCCGGGACCGTTTGGAATAGAAAACATGCGCGTGGCGCTGGACGCAACGCCTCTGGTTCTCTCAAGCGGCGGGCTGCGGCGTTACGCGGAAGAGCTGAGTCTGGCGCTGGCGCGGGAGTTTCCGGATGACGACTTTACGCTGATTTCCGATCAGGCCTTTCATATTTCCGCGGATTTTCCGTCCAATCTGCGCAACGGCGGAGGCGCGCGGAATGCGTTGGAGCGGAAATGGTGGCTAGCCGGCGCGGCGCTGGCGACAAAAAGACACAACGCGGATGTCTTTCATGGGACAAACTTTGAAGTACCGCTGCTTCATTTGCGGCCATCGGTAATGACCATTCACGACCTCTCGCCCTGGAAAAATCCGGAGTGGCACCCGCGCGGAACGCGCGCGGGCCGAAGGACCCCTCTACTGCTCCGGCTGGGCGCGGCTGACGCCGTCATTACCCCGTCCGAGGCCGTGCGCCAGGAGGTGATCGCAAGGTTTGGAATTGCAGCGGAGCGGGTGTTTGCCGTGCCGCTCGCGGCGTCGCTGGCGCTTTCGCCCCCCGGTTGCCCGAAAGGTACAGAACCTTACTTTCTATTTGCCGGCACGATCGAACCGCGCAAGAACATCGCGCTATTGTTGAGCGCGTGGCGCGAAGTCCGCAGGCAGTTTCACGTGCGATTGGTGATCGCAGGGCGTACCCGCGGGGATGCGGCCGCAATCCGCGATGAGCCCGGATTGCAGCTTCTGGGTGAAGTGACTGACGAGCACCTTGCCACCCTCTACGCCGGCGCTGCGGCGTTCATTTACCCGTCGTTTTATGAAGGTTTCGGTCTGCCGGTTTTAGAAGCGATGCAGTGCGGCGCGCCGGTCGTCATCTCGCGTGATGCCGCATTACAGGAAGTGGCGGGGGACGCCGCGCTATCGGCCGAAAGCGTCGAAGAACTGGCAGGGGCGATGCGTAGTTTGCTTTCGAATCCCGAGCTTGCCGAGGAACAGCGCCGGAAGGGGTTCCATCGCGCGCTCCAGTTTTCGTGGCGGAGCACGGCGCGGATGACCCGCGCCGTCTACCAGGAGGCAATTGGCCGCTTCGCCTAAGCTGTCGCCCAAACCCTCGGCGCTGATGATCTCGCCTGAGGCGCCCTACCCTCTCGATGGGGGCGGCGCGCTGCGGACCGCATCCCTGCTGCAATACCTGTCAGCGCGGTATGACGTCGATCTGATCGCCTTCCGTCACGCCGGCCAGCAGATTGCGGAAATGCTTCCCGCCGGGCTGGTGCGGCGCGCCGAAACCGTGGCGCTGCAACCACACAAGAACACTCTCGCCGCCAGAGCGGCGCGCAACGCCGTCAGGCTGGTCCGGTTCAGGCCGCCGCTGCTCGATCGCTTCAGCGGGTATGGCGACAACATCGAAAAGCTGCTGCAAGGGTCCACCTACGATGTGGCGGTACTGGAGCATTTCTGGTCTGCACCGTACCTGCCCTTGGCAAGACGGTATGCCACCCGCGCCGTGCTGAACCTTCACAACATCGAATCCACCTGGCACCAGAGCTGCGCTCGCGCGGGATCCGCCGGGCGGAGCCTGGTCCATCAATGCTTTCAGCACGCCGCCGCCCGCCAGGAGAAGCACTTCCTGAAGCACTGTGACCTGGCGCTGGTGGCTTCCGACGAAGACGCGCGGAGGGTGCTTAGCATCGCACCTGAAACAGCGGTCTGCGTGTATCCCAACGCAATTCCCTGGCGCGGCGTCATAAATTGCGAGCCGGAATTTTCCATTGCATTCTCCGGCAATCTGGAATATGAGCCCAACCATGTCGGTCTGCGCTACTTCCTCGCCCGGATCTGGCCGGCTTTGAAGGCGCGCTTCCCCGCCCTGAAATTTCGGATCATCGGCAAGAACGCTTACGCCATTCAGTCCGATGTGGCGGGTCTCGACTCGGTGGAATGCACGGGCGCTGTGGAGGACCCCTTCGCATGGCTCTCCAAATCGATGATCGCGATCGCTCCCCTTCTTTCGGGGAGCGGGACGAGGCTGAAGATCATCGAGGCCTGGGCGGCCCAGAGAGCGGTGGTCTCGACCAGCATTGGAGCGGAGGGGTTGGGAGCGCGTGACGGGGAGTCGCTGCTGCTCGCCGATACAGCCGAGAATTTCCTTGAAGCCGTCAGCAGCCTCCTCACCGGCGACAAACTCAGACAAAAAATCGCAAACAATGGCCGCGAGGAATATGAGCGAAAGTTCACATGGCCTATAGCCTGGAAAGCGCTAGATCCTTATTTCCTCATAGATGGCGGTACTTAAGTGCGTGAGAATATAGGTAGGATGAGTCGAATGCGATATGCCATAGACGCTCACGCGATTGGCCGCCACTTGACGGGCAATGAGGTGTATGTCCGGAGCCTGCTTAGCGCCTTTGCCAATGTCGACAAGACATCCGACTTTATCGCTTACGTTTCGCTGCCCGAGGCGGAAAGCTGGGTTCCGGAGCGTTTTCAGGTTCGGCGCGTTTCACCCAACCCCTTCGAGCGGCTTGGTTATCAGCTCTCGCGGCTGCTGAAGAAGGACCGGCCGGCGCTGCTGCACGTGCAGTACACCGCGCCTTTATTCTGTCCGGTGCCCGTCGTCACCAGTATTCACGACGTCAGCTTCATTGAACATCCCGAATACTTCACCAGCTTCCGGCGGCGTCAATTGGAATTCACGGTATCGCGAACGGCACGCACGGCGGCGCGCATCATCACCGTCAGCGAGTTCTCGCGCAGCGCGATCGCGCGAGCCTATAGCCTGGACCCGGAGCGGATCACGGTGGTCCCGAACGCCGCAAATCCGTTCTTTCGCGTGGTGAACCGCGAGGCATCTCTGAAGAGGGTGCATGAGACGTTTCGTTTCGACGGTCCGTTCGTGCTCTCCGTGGGAGATCTTCAACCCCGCAAGAACCACATCGGATTGATCGAAGCTTTCTCACGGCTGATCAAGACCAAGCCGCAATTGCCGCACCGTCTGATTATTACGGGCCAGGATACATGGTTCGGAGGGCGGGTCAGGGAGGCGGCGAAAAATTCGGGAGTGGGAGATCGCATTTCATTCACCGGGTTTGTGAGCGACGAGGATCTGCTGCGTCTCTATAACGCGTGCGACTGCTTCGTGTTCCCCTCGCTCTACGAAGGCTTCGGAATTCCCATTCTGGAGGCCATGGCGTGTGGGCGCGCGGTGGCTTGCGCAAACACCAGCGCGATGCCGGAAGTTGCCGACGGGGCCGGCCTGCTGTTCGACCCGAGCCAGCCGGACGAGATTGCGAGGGCGATTCGCGATATCCTGATCGACGGGGAGCTGCGCTCGCGCATGGAACGGCTGGGCCTACAGCGCGCCGCCGGGTTCTCCTGGCAAAAAAGCGCTCAGTTGACGCTGCAGGTTTACGAGCAGGTGGCCGGCCGCGAAGCGGCACGGAGCCGCGTGCCGGTAAAGACCCGATCCGGATGAATCTCTTTTTCTATCTACGCGTTTTTGGGGTGCTGCTGGCGGGCGTCACGCTGAGTCAACCCGTTGTCCAAGCGGCGACGGCGAATGCGCCGATTCCCGACGAGACCCTCGATTATTCGATCAACTGGCCGAGCGGGCTCTCCCTGGGAGAAGCGCACTGGAAGGCGCACAACAGCGGCACCGCGCAAGCCCCTGTTTGGGAGTTTGGATTCAACGCCGAGGCGCACATTCCCGCTTATGGGCTGTCGGATTCCTATTACGCCAAGGCTTCCGGCGCTTACTGCACCGACAAGCTGAGCAAGGACGAGCAGCATGGATCGCGCAAAACGGACGAAACGGAAACGGTGGACCCGAAGACTCTGACGGCCACGCGCACTCCTTCATCCGGCGAAGGCGTCAGTACTTTGACTGTTCCCGACTGCGTTCACGACGCCCTTTCGTTTTTATTTTTCACCAGACGGGAATTGCTCAGCGGACGCATTCCCCCGCCGCAAACGATCCTGTTCGGTGGCCGCTACGAAGTGAAACTGACACCTCTCGGCGAGGAGAAAATTCGCTCGGGAGACCGGACTTACGACACGGATAAGTACGGTTGCCACGTGCAAGGCCCATCCTCGAGCGTGGACATGGACATCTACTTCGCGCGTGACGCCGTCCGCACGCCGGTACGGGTGCGCATTCCTCTCGCGATGGGTGCGTTTTCGGTGGAACTGGAGCACTGATTAGCGCATGCGGATAGCGTTCTTTTCGCCGATGCCGCCGGCGCGCAGCGGCATCGCCGACTATTCGGTTGCTCTTCTTGCTGAGCTTTCGCTGCTGGCGGAAGTGACGGTTATCGATCGCGCCCCTGGGAACTTCAACCCGGCCGATTTCGACATCGCGGTTTATCAGATCGGCAATAACAGCGATCACGAGTTCGTCTATGAAGCGGCGCTGAAACACGCCGGCGTCGTGGTCATGCATGAAGCCAATTTGCATCATCTGGTTGCCGACCTGACCATTCGCAAAGGCGACTGGGAGCGTTACGTCCGCGAATGCGAACATGACGGGGGCGCGGCGGCGAAGGCTTTCGCGGGACGCGTACGAGCGCTGGAAGTGGGGCCGGATTATGACGGGCTTCCCATGATGCGGCGTCTGGTTGAATCCGCGCGTGGCGTGGTCGCGCACAGCGAATTTGTTCTGAGCCGGGTGAGAGAGAGCGGTTTCCGCGGGCCAAGCGCCGTAATTCCTCATGGCGCCTGGGTGGATCAGCACCCTGTCGCGGCGTCTTATGAGGACAGCCGGAATTCGATCCGATACCGCCTGGGGCTGGAGGATTCCACTCCGTTGATCGGAGCATTTGGATACCTCAAACCTTACAAGCGCATCGCCGAAACGCTGAGGGCGCTGAGGCGGCTCGTCCGAGTCGACCCGCGCGTGCGCATGATTCTGGGCGGAGAGCCGCATCCCGATTTTCCGGTGGCGCAACTGATCCGGGCATTGGGGCTGGAATCGAATGTGCGCCTGCTGGGCTACACGCCAGTCGAGGAATTTTCGGGATACATCGCGGCTTGCGACGTGGTGGTCAACCTGCGCTATCCCACGGTGGGGGAAAGTTCCGGCAGCCTGCTACGCGCCATGAGCGCCGCGCGGCCCTCCCTGGTTTCAGACATTGGCGCATTTTCCGAGATCCCCGACGGCGTCTGCCTCAAGGTTCCCGTGGATCAGACCGAAGAGCAACTCATCTTCGAGTATCTTCATCTGCTGGTGTCCCGGCCGGACGTTGCTCGCGGCATTGGGAACCGGGGCCGATGCTGGGTAGAGAAGGAATGCAGTTGGCGCATCGCAGCCCGGAAATACACGGTCTTTCTTGAGAGAGTGATCAGCGGCGCGCCCGAGCCCGTGAAGCTGGTGAGGCACGCACACAGCCGCGCCGAGAGCCGCAATGGCGCAGCCACGGCGGTAGCGGATTCCCCCGCGCCGGTGGAAGTCGAGCCCGAATCGTTATTGCAGTGGTGCGCCGACCCGGCCGCTCGCGATTATTGCGAAAAACATCTGGCGAGGCTCGCTCGCACGCTCGAACTCACCCCGCAAGGCGATGCCTCGCAGTCGATCCTTGAAATGGGCTCGTATATGCAGATCACGCCCGCACTGAAATTCCAGCTCGGCTACGGCACTGTCCGCGGGTGCTATTACGGGAGGCTGGGAAGAAGCGACCGCAAATTCGCGGCGTCGGTGAACGGCCAGGAGTTCGAGTGCCTCATCGATCACTTCGACGCGGAGAAAGACACCTATCCCTATGAGGACGCGGCCTTCGACACCATTGTTTGCGGCGAACTGGTTGAGCACCTCTTTTCCGATCCGATGCACATGATGAGCGAGGTGAACCGCATCCTGAAGCCGGGCGGCCACTTCGTCATCACGACGCCGAACATCATTTCCTATCGCGCACTGGCGGCGATTCTCGAAAGCTATCACCCCGGCTTCTTCACCGCGTACATCCGGCCGAACCCGTCCGGAGAGACGGATGCCCGGCATAACCGCGAATACACTCCGGGCGAGATCCAGCATTTGCTCACCGGCTCCGGATTTGAAGTGGTGCGTCTCGAAACGGGCCCATTCCGGGATGAGCCTCATCCGGAATTCTCGTGGATCCGCGTGCTGCTCGAAAAGTTGGAACTCCAGACCTACTGGCGCGGCGATGGCATCTACGCCGTCGGCAAGAAGGCCGGACCGGTGAAGGAGCGCTGGCCCGGTTGGTTGTATGTCTGAAGATTTCGACTCCCGTTATCGCAACGTCCGGCTTGTGGCCGAGGCAGACGGCGCGCGCCTGCGTTTCGAAATTGAGAATACGTCGAAGGTCACTTGGCTATCGGGCAATGGTCTATCCGCCAGCTATCAGGTCTTCGATCCGGAATCCGGAATGCTGCTGGTAGACGGCGCCCGCGTTCCCCTTTCGGGCAACATTTCGCCCGGCGAGCGCGAAGCGTTCAATCTGGCTCTGGATTTGCCCAGCGAAGCGGGAAAGTATCGAGTCTACGCGTGTCCCATGCGCGAGCAGGATGGCTGGGCTTTCGAACGCGGATACAAATTCGTGCTTGCGGACCTGACCGTTGCAGCCGATCGCTCCGTTCAAGCCGGCCGGGTACGCGTGACGGATCAGGCGGCGTTCCGCAGGGCCAGGCTGGTGCGTTCACTACAACGGGTTTTTCTGCTGCCGGTCCAAACCGTATGGCGCAACCGCTCACTGAGCGCAACCCTGGTGAAACGCGAGATCCTGAGCCGGTCGCGCGGTTCGTTCGGCGGGGGCTTATGGACCGTGCTCAGCCCGCTGCTGTTGATGCTGACTTACTTTCTGGTGTTCGGCTTGATATTGAATCAAAAGTTCGAAGACGACGCTCGGCCGGGCTCGTGGACCCTATACTTCCTCGCGGGCATGCTGCCATGGCTGGCTTTCAGCGAAGCCGCGGGACGCGCGCCCACTGTCTTGATTGAGTACCGGCAGCTCATCAAGAAGCTGGTGTTTCCCATCGAGACGCTGCCTGTGAACCTGATGTATTCCGGCCTGGTGGGCGAGGCGTTTGGCCTCTTGCTCTTCATCCCCGCCTGTCTGCTACTGCGGGGCCACTTACCCTGGACCGTTGTTTATCTACCGCTGCTGCTGATCCCGCAGATGATTTTCACCACGGCTTTGTGCTGGTTCATGTCCGCTTTGGGAGCGTTCTTCCGCGACCTCGCGCAGATCAACGGCTTCCTGATGACCATCTGGTTCTTCATCACGCCCATATGCTATTCCGAGAAACAGATGGAGCACCAGATACCCGCCGGCGCCCGCCGCATCCTCACCGGAAATCCGATGTTCATTCTGGTGCGCGGGTATCGATCAATCTTCCTCGAAGGACATGCGCCGGATTGGAACGCGATTCTCGGTCTCACCTTCTGGTCGCTTGTTCTGGCGCTACTCGCGCACGGCTGGTTCTACAAGCTGCGTAAGTCTTTCGTTGACGTTCTCTAACTCCCGATGCTCAAACACATTATTGACGTGCTGGTGGCATTTGGACCGCTTGGCGTATGCGCCCTGGCATTTATCGACTCCGCCGGAATTCCGGTTTCGGCCGGTATGGATGCGGTGCTCATCCTGCTGGCGGTGAAGTCGCCGCAAATCGCGATCATCTCGGCAGTGGTCGCTGTGATCGGTTCGACGGTGGGAAATCTGGTGCTGTTCACCGCCGCGCGTAAAGGGGGACGGCGCTGGGCGGAGAAAACCGAAGGCGCGGGCCGGGCGCAACGTTTTCGCAACTGGTTCGAGCGGTACGGCCTGGTGACCATCTTCATCCCCGCGCTTTTGCCTTTCCCCATGCCGTTGAAGCTCTTCGTTGTCTCGGCGGGAGTGCTGGGAACGCGGCGGACGAGCTTTCTCGCGGTCGTCGTGCTGGCACGCATGATCCGGTACGGATGCGCCGTGTGGCTGGGTGTTGCGATGGGCCGCGAATCCCTCAGCTTTCTGGTTCGAAATACCTGGTATTTCGCGCTCGGCGGCGTGCTTCTGTTCGCCGCGCTTTATCTCCTGGTTCGCTTCAACGATTCAGCCCGGCCGGTTCGCCTCGCGCCGTAAAGCTGATTCCGCGATTCGAGAAGCGATACACTTTTAGCATTCATGACCGAAGACAAAAAAACCGATCAGCAACCAGGCAACATCGGCCGCCGCGACTTTGTTGCGGTCACACTGAGCGCTGGACTGGCGGCCAGCGCCGCAACCGCGGCAGATCTTGAAATCGTCGAGAGCGACGTCGAGATAAAAACTCCCGACGGAACCTGCGACGCCGCGTTCATTCGCCCCAGAACCGGTTCCCATGCGGGCGTGCTGATCTGGCCGGACGCGTTCGGATTGCGGCCGTCCATGCGTGAATTTGGCAAGCGCCTTGCCGCCGGCGGATATTCCGTTCTGGTGCCGAATCCCTTCTATCGTGTTTCTAAAGCTCCTTTTACGACCGCTTCCAATTTCAGTTTTCAGAATGCCGCCGACATGGCCAAGCTGCGGCCGCTGATGGCGTCGGTGAGCGCGCCCGGCAATGGTGAGAAGGATGCGGTGGCGTACGTCGCCTTCCTCGACGCACAAAACGAGGTCAGCAAGGAAAAGAAGATTGGGACCCAGGGTTACTGCATGGGCGGTCCGCTGGTGGTGAAGACGGCTGCCGTTCTTCCGGGCCGCATCGGAGCGGGCGCTTCGTTCCACGGCGGCGGTTTGGTGACCGACAAGCCCGACAGCCCGCATCTGTTGGCGCCGAAGATCAAGGCTCGCATGTATTTCGGCATCGCGGCGAGTGACGACGCCCGTCAACCCGAAGCCAAGGACAAGCTGAAGGAAGCATTTAGCGCAGCCCACGTGGCCGCCGAAATCGAAGTGTACGCCGGCGCCGCTCATGGCTGGTGCGTGCCTGACATGCCCGAGCACGACGGAGTGCCCACCTACAACAAGGCGGACGCGGAGCGCGCCTGGGGCAAACTCCTCGCTCTCTATCAGGTGGCGTTGGCCTGAAGATCGACTTGCAACCCAATCACGCTAGACTAACTGCTGAATGTCACGACGGGTTGCCGTAGTCGAAGATGAAGCCGAACTGGCTTCGCTACTGGAATACAACCTGACCAACCACGGGTTCCAGTCGCGGCTCATCGGCGGCACCAAAGGCACCCTCGCGGAACTCGAAGAATGGCGGCCGGATCTGATCGTGCTCGACGTCATGCTGCCCGATGGGGACGGCTTCGATCTGTGCCGTCAGATCCGAAAAAGCTCGACCATCGGCCGCACGCCGATCTTGTTCCTCACCGCCCGCTCGGATGAGGTCGATCGGGTACTGGGCCTCGAAATTGGCGGCGACGACTACATTACGAAACCGTTCAGCCCGCGGGAGCTGATCGCGCGAGTGAAAGCGCACCTCCGGCGCGGCGAATCCGACCAGGAAGCGGGGATCACCAAAATCGGTCCCTTCCGCCTCGACCGTGATGCGCACCGCGTGTTTCTTGTCGACAAGGAATTGCAGTTAACCTCCACCGAGTTCCGGCTGCTGGATTACTTCCTCATGAATCCGGGGAAGGCTTACAGCCGGGAGCAGCTCCTCTCGGAGGTTTGGGGCCAACAGCATTACGTCACCCCGCGTACCGTCGACGTCCACATCCGCAGGCTGCGCGAGCAAATCGAAGAGCATCCCGACGACCCGAAGTTTCTGGTCACCGTGCGCGGCTTCGGCTATCGCTTTGAGAGCGCCGCATGAGGTTCCGAATTCTCCTCAAACTCGTCGCGGCTCTCGCGGTCTTTATCGCCATCGCCCTGGTGGCCACCGACTTCCTCACCCGGCGCGTTGTAGAGCCGCAATATATGGCGCATCGCTGGCGCGAACTGGAAGACAAGGCCCGCATCCTGCAACTGACGAACCTGAGCGCCCTGGCGGACCCGGTGAGATTGCACGAGATCGCGCAGGCCTCGGGAACGCGTATCACGCTGATCTCGCGCGACGGGCAAGTGATGGCCGATTCGGCAACCGACATCTCGAACCTGGACAACCATGCGCGGCGTCCGGAAGTGACCGAAGCACTCTCTGGAAAGACGGGAAGGAGCATTCGCGGCAGCACCTCGACGGGCGTGGAGCGCTTGTATCTTGCCGTCCCCATCCCACAAGGCGTGCTGCGCCTTTCGATCCCGCTTTCCGAAATTGCGCACGATGAGCAGGAGATACGAATGCGGACCATGCAAAGCGCAGCACTGGCGTTTGTCCCCGTCGTGCTCATTGCCCTCTATCTGGCGCTGACCACCTCTTACAGGCTCGGCAGCCTGATCGCTTACGCCGGCGAACTCGCAAACGGAAATTTTCATTCGCGCCTGCCGGACTATAAGACCGGTGAACTCGCCATCCTCGGCCGCAAGCTCAACGAGACCAGCGCGAAACTGGGCCGCACCGTGCAGCAATTGCAGACGGAGCATACGGAGCTCGAAAAGCTGGAGCGTATCCGGAAAGACTTCGTCATCAATGTGTCGCACGAGTTGCGCACGCCGCTGGCATCCATCCAGGGCTACACCGAAACACTCATGGACGGAGCCATTCATGACGAGGCGAATAACATGCGCTTCCTGACGATCATCCGGCACAACGCCGAGCGCCTGGCGCGTCTGACGGCCGACCTGCTGGCTCTTTCTCGAATTGAAATGAAGACGCAGGAGTTCCGCTTTGCGGCGTACCGCGTCAACGAACTGGTGGCGGACATTCTGGATGCCATACGCCCCATCGCAATGAAGAAGCACATCGACCTGAAACAGGACCCGGCGCCGCAGGGATCGGAGGTGTTCTGCGATTCCGAGGCGTTGTATCAGATTCTGAGCAACCTGGTGGACAACGCCGTCAAATACACGCCGGAATATGGGCACATCACCGTGGGGGTGAGGCAGGTCCCCACCAGCGACGCTCCCAAGATGATCGAGGTTTTTGTGCAAGACACCGGGATGGGAATTCCGCCAGAGGACCAGCCCCGCTTGTTTGAGCGGTTCTACCGCGTGGATAAAGCGCGGTCTCGCGAACTGGGAGGCACGGGCCTGGGTCTCGCGATCGTAAAACACCTGGTGCGCACGCATGGGGGCGAAGTACGGGTGGAAAGCGAAATGAACCAGGGCTCTACGTTCTTTTTCACACTCCCGGTGGAAGAAGTGGAAGCCCATGTGACCGAGGAACTTCATCCACAGTTCACTACCTCTTAACCCGTTCGTAACAGCGAAACAGCTAACCTGACTTCAGCGGTTCAAACATCATGAAAAAGATTGTACTGATTGAAGACGATTCCGACCTGTTCGCTCTATTGAAGTACAACCTCGAAAAAGAGGGCTTCACCCTGACCGGATCGCAGACGGGCCGCGGCGCGCTCGACCTGTGCCGTCGCGTTCGGCCGGATCTGATCCTGCTCGACATCATGCTGCCCGATTCGGATGGACTCGATATCTGCAAAGGCATTCGCAACGATTCTGAACTGGCTACGGTGCCCATCATCTTCCTCACGGCCAGAGCGTCGGAAACGGATCGAATTGTGGGCCTCGAACTGGGCGCGAACGATTACATCGTGAAGCCCTTTTTCGTGCGCGANNCTGATCGCCCGCATCAAGCTGCAGTTCCGTACCCAGCAGACCCCAGCGCGGGTGCTGAAAGCCGGGGGCATCGAACTCGATCGTTCCAGTTGCAAGGCGAGGCTGAACTCCGAACTGCTGTCGCTCACGGCAACCGAATTCCGCCTTCTTGAGTTTCTGATGAGCCGCACCGGCGTGGTGTTCAGCCGGGAGCAGTTGCTGGATGCTGTTTGGGGGCAGGACCGGGCCATCACAGATCGCACGGTGGACGTTTACATTCTGCGGCTCCGCCAGAAGATCGAGTCCGACCCTACGAACCCGAGGATCATCCACTCCGTTCGCGGTTTTGGTTATACGTTTGAACCCAGGATGCAGACTCCGGATTCAACGCGGACCGAGGCGCTGGCCGCCCGATAGCCTTATTTTGGTCCCGGCGTACTTTAAGACTAAGGTTAGTGCCTTGTATTGCCGATGATCTAAACTGATGCGGGCTTCCTGAACCTGCACATTTAGCGTCGAAAACTCTGATGAATCCTGTCTTGCGGAGCGGGTCGGAATCGCGGGATGATGGCCTTACAAACACTTCATCCATGGCAACGGTGCCCATCGTTCTTCGCGGAGCCGGAGAACAAGGCTACATTCCCCCGGTTCCGGGTTCCCTGAAAGAGACTGGGCTTTCCGCAAGCTTCTTAGAGCAGCTCATTCTAAACCACTTGTACCGCCGTGGGGAGATGAGCGGCCGCGTGATCGCGGATGCTGTCGGGTTAGACTTCCGCGTGATTGAGACGATCCTTGAGGAATTCAAACTTCGCCAGATCATTGAAGTCAAAGGCTCTTTAGGGTACGGCCTGGTGTCGTCTACATTCGCTTTATCGGAAACGGGACGGAAGCGCGCCAGGGACTCGGCCTCCATCAACGGGTACTGCGGTCCTGCTCCGGTACCGATCTACCAGTACGCAGCCGTCGTTGAGGCGCAGCGACCCAAAAAGGGCTGGATCACCCGCGAAAAGCTCGTCGAGGCCTACCGTCACATGGTGATGACGGATCGCGCCCTTTCGCAGATCGGCCCGGCTGTGAATTCAAGCCGTTCCTTCCTGGTTTACGGCGAGCCCGGCAACGGCAAAACCTATCTGGCCGAAGCGCTGGCCGATATCGACCCCACCCCGATTTTCATCCCCTACTCGATCGAGCACAACGGATTGATCATTCAGGTTTTCGATCCGCTGATTCACCGGCCGGTCGAGCGCGGCGATCGCAGCATCGGTCTGGTAAATCATCAGCGGGCGTCCGATAGCCGTTGGGTGCTCTGCCGCCGTCCTTTCGTGGTCACCGGCGGCGAACTGAGTCTGGAGATGCTGGAACTCAGCTATAACGAGAACATCAAGGTATACGATTCCCCCTGTCATCTGAAGGCCAACAACGGAATCTACCTGATCGATGACTTTGGCCGGCAAAAAGTGTCCCCCACCGATGTCCTGAATCGTTGGATTGTTCCCATGGAAAGCCGCGTGGACCACCTCCGCTTGCCGACGGGCGGCAAGGTCACAGTACCGTTTGAGGTATTTCTGATCTTTTCAACGAACCTGAGTCCGCAGGGACTGGGCGACGAAGCTTTTCTGCGCCGCATTCAATATAAGATGTTTGTGCAGAATCCGGACGTGCGGGAGTTCGTGCTCATTTTTCGCGGGCTGTGCGTTGAAAAAGGGCTTCACTGCGATGTCGATATGCTGGACAGGTTCCTTGAGCGGCGCTACCTCTCCACAGCCAAGTCGTTTCGCCGTTGCCACCCACGCGACTTGATCTCGCACGCTCTGGATCTAATGGAATTCGAGCGCCTGCCGCGCCAGTTGACAGACGACATTCTCGATCGCGCTTACGAGAGCTGTTTCGTCGAATAGAAGCGGCTACGGGCTACTTCGCAGCCGGTTCATGCATCAGAAGCGCCGCGTCGTGGAGAATCTCCCGCTCCTCCGCGTTGAACTTGCTGTGGAAGTCGGCGGTCTTCATTCTCGCTTCACGAGCCCAGACTGGCATGTGCCTGTAGGTTTCGAGTTCGTCGCGTAGCGCCTGTCTTCGCGCCAGGGGCAGGGTTGACAGCTCCTTCACTACCTTGCGAACATCTTCCTTCTTTTTCTGGGGTAACACATCGAATCTGCGAAACCGATTAAACCACGCTTCCCGTTGCTGGGGAGACAGGGCATCCAGTTGTTCGAGGCCCTTTTCGATGCGCGCGCGCCGTTCGGGGGGCAGATCCGCAAGCGCCTGCGCCCGCTCCTCGCTGGACATCTTGCTGAGACGCTCCAACCGCTCTACAACAGCGAGGCTGAGCTCGGTGTGCGGAGTCGCTGGGCTGGAACCCGAAACCGACGGGCGCGACTCAACGGCTTTTGCGGGCTCGCTCCCTGGGACCGTTAAGAGAAAAGCGGCGATTGCGGCGCTGATCACATTGATCTCGCCGGGTCTTTACTGACTTCGCTGAACGAATCCAGTTGGTGCAGCAGTTGCATGTCGTCGATTGCCCGGTCCACCTGTTCAGCCTCCACCGGGGAAATCACCCGCGGCGCGGACGCCACTGTTCGGGGCACGAATTGAGTGTGACCTGACGCGACGAACGGGTTCCGTACATAGACGCTCACCGCCAGAACGGCGGCGATTGCCGAAAACGTGAACGCGGGTTTCAACATCCGGGCCGCCACAAGCCGGCCGATCTCCACAAACCAGGGCTCTGGCGGCAGGTGAGCCAACCGCGAAGCAAAATCGCTATTGAAGTTTGTGTTTTGTAATTCCGGTTGCCAGTCGTCCAGTAACTGCCAGATGGCCCTCTGGCCCTCTACGTAGTCACGGCAGCGCTCGCAATCTTCCAGATGGGCACGTAATCGCGCTCCGTCGGGCCCGCGGACCTTGCCGGCGACAAATGCCACCAGAGTTGCTTCACCACCTCGAATAGCCTTAGGACACATATCACTCCCACCCGTTACAGACTATAAACCTAAACCATGTGCGAGAGTCGCGCTCGAAGTGTTTCATATGCGCGAAACAGCAAAGACTTTACGGCCGATTCTGAACACGATAGTACTATTGCGATCTGGGAATACTCCATCTCATCATATTTATGCATCAGGACAGCCGCCCGCTGCTTCTCCGGGAGCAGCGCGATCGCCTGCCTTACCTCCGCCAGACGGGTGGCGTAAACCATGGACTGCTCGACATTTGGCTTCCGGTCCGCCAGCTGCATCGCAGGCGAGTTCGGAGCCGCATCGTCCAACCGTTCCTGGCTTCGTTCCTTTTTCCCGTCCCGAAGCCAGTTCAGGGCCAGGTGCATGGCGATCCGGAATAACCATGTAGTGAATTTCGCGGTCGGAACGTAACTCTCCCTGGAGCGAAAAACACGAAGAAATACTTCCTGAGCCAATTCTTCGGCAACGGAACGGTCCTGGACCATACGAAACAGGAAATTGATCACCGGGTTGCGATGCTTTTCCAGCAGCAAACCGAAGCTGGAACCGTCGCCGTCTTTGACCTGAAGCATCAGCGTCGCATCCAGGTCGGCGCCCGGACTGGCTGCCCCGCCCGTTTGTGACCTTTGCCCGACGAAAGACTCTGCCATTCGATTCATCGCCGTTTCTTCCACTACTCCTCCTTGAGAGAACGCTCCATCAACGAGCGGATCGCCTGCTCCGGCGACCGCCTCGACTCAAGCACGGCGTTGACCTGAGATGCGATCGGCATGTCCACCCCCAGCCGTATCCCTAGCTCCACCGCGACACCCGCCGTCCTGACGCCCTCGGTGGTCTTCTTATTTCCACAAAGCACCTCAGTAGCCCGATTACTGCGCGTTAATGCAATCCCCAGTTGCCTGTTGCGACTGAGTTCCCCTGTGCAAGTAAGTACGAGATCACCCAAACCTGATAATCCCCCCATTGTACGGGGTTGCGCGCCCATTGCGCCAGCTAAACGCGTTAATTCCGCTAAACCACGCGTGACCAGGGCCGCCACGGCGTTGTGACCAAGATCCAGACCGACTGCCATCCCAGCACCGATGGCCACCACGTTCTTGAGAGCGCCGCCCAATTCCACGCCGGTAACGTCTTCACTCGAGTACACACGAAAGAACGGGCGTGCGAACGCGCTTTGCACCCTCAGCACCGGCTCGTTCCGGCCAGCAACCACCACCGCGGTGGGTTGACAAGCGGCCACTTCGGTCGCGAACGACGGGCCACTCAGCGCCAGAATGCGATCCTGCGAAACGCCGGCCGCCAGGCCGACTACTTCCGTCATACGGAGCAGCGTATGGGGTTCCAGTCCCTTAGTGGCGCTCACCAGGAGCGCGCTCTCAGAAATCTTCAGGCCCGTCAGGACTTCTCTTAGGAAAGCGGAAGGAATCGCCACTAGAATAATACCGGCGTCGGCCACACAGATCTGCGCGTCATGCGACACCGAGATCCGGTCATCCAGCCGGACGCCTGGCAGATAGCGGGAGTTCTCGCGAGACGCGGCCGTTTGCGACGCAAGGTCCCGATTGTGAATCCACAAACTGGCTGAATCGAAGTTCGGCGCCAGAACCGTCGCCAACGCCGTGCCCCAACTGCCCCCACCGAGCACCGCGAGATGGCTCAAGCCCCTGATCTCCCAGGAGAAGTTCTCCCTAGCGAAGATCTCCCCAGGGAAAACAGGCTCTCCGTGCCGGATCGGAGCCGTTCCAGGTTGCCTTTGTGACGCCAAAGAATCAGGACTGCCGCGATGATGGACGCAGCTTCCAGGGGCCAGTGAGGACGCACGATCATCCAGACAGCCAGCGGAAACATCAATGCCCCCAATATAGAGCCCATCGAGATAAAACGCGTCCGCCAAACGGCCAAAACGAACACCACAAAAACCGCCAGGACCGCCGCGGGAGCTAAATACAAGAACGCGCCAGTGAAACTGGCCACCGCTTTACCCCCTTTGAAGTTCAGAAAAACCGGGAATGCGTGGCCCAGGAGCACTGCGACACCGGCGGCGCTGGTCCAGAGTTCACTTCCATTGGTCAGGCGGCCGGCGATCCACACCGCCGCAAACGCCTTCAGTGCGTCCAGCAGCAGCGTCAACACGCCAATTCCCCGCCCCGTCGTCCGAAAGACATTGGTCGCGCCAATATTTCCACTCCCCGACGCCCGAACGTCCCGGCCGGTCTTGAGCTTCACCAGCAAGTATCCGAACGGAATGCTTCCCAACAGGTATGCGAGGACGAGAACGAAGAGGATGGTCACAGGGCGAATGTGACCAGTTTCTCGTATTTCGATCCGCCGGGCGCCGGGCGGCTGAGGTAGAGGTGGAAATCACGCGCTTCGGTGAGGCCGAAACAGGCGGCCGCATGTGCTTCCAGTAGATCGCGCACCTGCTTCAACGGCGAATCGGGCCGGATGCGCGCGAGCGTCAGGTGCGGGCTATATGCGCGCTTTTCGCGGGGGACGCCCACTTCGGCCAGCGCTTCATCGGTGTCGTGCGCCAGTTGAGCAAGCGCCTGAGGCGCACGCACTCCGGCCCACAGCACGCGCGGCGAATAAGGATTGGGAAACAAACCAAGCCGCTCCACTTCGAGCACAAACGGCCCAGGCTTCCGCATTCGCTCAAGCGCATCCACCACCAGTTTGAGTTTCTCCTCCGGCCACTCTCCGAGAAATTTGGTGGTCAAATGGAAATTCTCCGGCGGGCTCCATTGCAGACGTAACCGGGGAATGAACGGCCGAAGCAGGTCGTACAGATGTTCGACCACGGGAGGAGCGAGTGAGAGACCAGTAAAGAGACGCATCGGGGAAAATCAATTCTTACCGCTTTTGTAACTCCTTATGCAAGCGTTCGGCGCTATTCTTCCACGTTCGTTTTATTCGAGGGCCGCGGCTGAGGTGGCGCGCGATCTCCTGGGCCGCGTCCTGGTGCACGGCGAATGCGCGGGACGGATAGTCGAGACGGAGGCCTATCTCGGCCTCGACGACCTGGCGGCGCACTCGTCTCGCGGGATCACCCCCAGAACGCGCGTGATCTTTGGACCCCCTGGGCACGCGTACGTTTACTTCATTTACGGCATGCACGAGTGTTTGAACGTGGTTGCCGAGCCCGACGGGACGCCAGGCTGCGCGTTGATACGGGCGCTGGAGCCTTTGGCTGGGCTTGAAACGATGCGAAAGCGGCGGGGTCGTCCGGGCATTCGCGATCTGGCTTCGGGACCAGGGAAACTGACTCAGGCCATGGGGATTACGCGCGAGCAGAACGGTGCGGACCTGACGTGTGGGGGAATGAGGATTCTCAACGGGAAAGCGGCGCCGTTTGAAGTCGAGATCACGCCTAGAATCGGGATTTCGGTTTGCGCGGATTGGCCGCTGCGGTTTGTGATCGCAGGGAGTCGGTTCGCAAGTCGTTATTGAACGCTCAACGCGGCCGGCAAAACAGCATCTTCACTCCCGGTGGTCACCCAAAATGCCTCCGGCTGGTTCGTGGGCATACTGCCTGCCGTGACGTTGACAGTTAATGAAGTGGGACTCGTCACGGTCACGCTATTTACCTCGATGCCCGGAATCGGATTCACCACGGTGGTCCCCTGCACGAAGTTGGTGGAAATCCCCGTAACGGTGATGTCAGCGTTCGAGCCGACGGTCAGAGTGCGGGTGCTGAGGGAACCGATGTAGGCTTCTCCCACTGGCAACTGGTTGTTGAACATCCCTCGCTCCAGAAAGATCGCCATATCGCCGCGAAGCACCGGGTCAGCCGGGCAGAAGGTCGTAGGGCTGCATCCCGATGTGATGTTGTCCTGCCGCATACGCTGAATGAAGCTGAACCCAAAGGCATTCGACGGCACGTCGGTAAAATACGGCGTTGGCGGGTAGGGGACCTGCGCGCTCGACCCATACCGCGCGCGGACGATCAGAACCGCCATCTGGGCGCGCGTCACGGAATCATTGGGACAGAAGTTGCCGCCTCCGCACCCGGTCGTAATCCCCAGATTGAAGAGTTGCTGGATCTGATCGAAGCCGAAGCTACCGGGCGGCACGTCGTTGAAGAACGGCGTGGGCGGCACGGGAGCCCCGGCAGGCCCATAAATCGAAGTGATGAGGAAGACGGCCATCTGGGCGCGCGTCACGGGCGCGGTCGGGCAATAGTCGTCGGAGCTGCAACCGTCGGTCACATTACTCTGCTTGAGCAGGTCCACCGCGTCGAAATAGTATTCGGAAGGCAGCACGTCGGCGAACTGTTGCAGGGTTGCGTCCTGTGTCACCGTCACATTGATGCCGGCAATCTGGATCGTACCGGTGCGCTGCGCACCCGTCGTATTCTGGGTGAGCGAGACCGTTTCATAGCCGCTATTGATGCCCGTACTTGTTCCCAGCGTGATCCAAGAGGCGCTCGTCAAGGCGGTCCAGTTACACGTCGAAGGATTCGCCGCGATGATGGAGAGACTGGTATCGGCCATCGCCCCATCGAGGGCAAGTGACGCGGGTTGCACGCTCATTGTGCAGGCTTGATTCGTAAGCTCGGAAACGGTCAGGCTGGTATAGTTCACCGTCGCCAGATCCGGCCGCCCGTCCGCATTGAAATCCGCCTCCAGCACAGACTGCGGACCGGCCCCAACCGCGAACGGACTCCCCGTGGCCGCTGAGAAAAAGCCGGTTCCGCTGCCCACCAGCACCGTCACGGAGTTGCTGGTCGCGTTGGCTACCGCCAGGTCCAGATGTCCATCGCCGTTCATGTCTCCCGCCACTATCCATGTGGGAAAACCGCCGGTCGCGAAAGGGCCTGAAGGCGCCGCGGAAAATGCTCCCGTCCCGTCCCCCAGGAGAATCGAAACGTTATTCACTCCCGAGTTCGCGATGGCCAGATCCAGGTGACCGTCTTCATTGAAGTCGCCGGACGCCAGCGCAATGGGCGAAAGGTTGCCGGGCGCGTTCGACGCCTCAAACGGGCTGCCAGGCGCCGCGGCGAAGTTGCCGGTACCATCACCGAGCAGAACCGTTACGTTATTGCCGGCGAAGTTGGCCACCGCCAGGTCCGGATTGCCGTCGCCGTTAAAATCCCCCGCGATCACGGCCCGCGGTCCCGCGCCAGTCGGGAACGTTGAAGCAATGAACGACGCCTGGCCATTGCCCATCAGCACCTGCACTTGATTGGCGCGATTGAGAGCGATCGCGAGATCCTGGTTGCCGTCATGGTTGAAATCCGCGACGGCGATGGAGAACGGCCCAGGGCCTACGGCAAACGGAAATCCCGGAGCTTGCAAGAAACCGCCCTTGCCATCACCCAGAAATATGGACAGTTGGCCGGCATCGCTTGTCAATCCGTTGTCGGAGAGCGCGAGATCCAGAATCCCGTCGTTATTGAAATCGCCCGTGACGATGGTTTCCGGACTGAAGGCAACCCCGATGGGGCTTCCCGCGGTTTGAAACCCTCCGCTGCCGTGATTCAGAAGAATGGTGATGCTGCCTCCCCCTCGAAAGTCGTTGGTGTACTCGTTGGCGATTGCCAGGTCTGGTTTACCATCCCCGTTGAAGTCGCCTGTTGCGATCGCGATGGGGCTGGTGCCCGCGGGAAAAGGACTGCCAGGCACGGCGGCGAATAGGCCTACGGTCTGGCCGTTTGCGGCGGTGGTCAAGAGCAGGGCGAGCGAGAGCTTTGCCGTATGGCGGTTCAAGGACATTCGCGTATGGCGCTCTTCTATTCCACGACACAGAAAGTACCGTGTAAATCGGGGAAACCCCTCTTGCCATCGGGAGGAGACCCTAAGGTTCTTACGACCGCAAACCGGTAATAATAGGAGATTCCTATGCCGGATGCATTTCAGTTCAGCCGCCGCCGCTTCGTGGCCGGCGGTGTCGCCCTCGCCGCGACCCGTTTCCCTGCCGGTGCGCAGGTTTGCGCGTTGATTCCAGAACAGGAGCAGGGGCCTTTTTACCTCGCTGACGAGCTTGTGCGTTCCAACATCGTCGAGGGCAAGCCGGGCTTACCGCTCAGCCTTCATATTGTCGTGATGGACGTCCGCAGTTGTACACCGCTCGCCAACGCGGCCGTCGATATCTGGCATTGCGATGCGCTCGGGCTGTACTCCGGCTTCACGAAGCAAAACCTCATGGGTCCCGGAGGACCTCCGCCTGGTGGACAGCGCGGGATGGGACCGCCGCCGGAAAACCATCCAAGCGACGCACTCACTTTCCTGCGCGGAATTCAGCTTACGGATTCAAACGGCGCGGTAACATTCCAAACGATCTTTCCCGGATATTACATGGGCCGGACGAATCACATTCATTTCAAAGTCCGACTGGGAGGCGGTGAATCTCAGCGAACGTATCAAGCGGGGCACACTTCGCACACCGGACAGATCTTTTTCCCGGAAGAGCTTGCGGTGGAATTGATGGCGCAAGAACCTTACCGCAACCACAAGATACATCGCACCACGCAAGAGGAGGACCAGGTTTATGGCGATCAGCACGGCAAGCTATCGGTAGCGCGGGTAGATCCTCTGAGTTCCGGGCTTCGCGCGGAACTGATCGCCGCGGTTGATCCCTCCGCGACACCCGGTCCGGCGGGGCGGATGGGCGGTCCACGGGGACCGCGCAATTAAGTTGCACTCATTGTTGTAACCCAAAAACATTAGCGCCCGTAGAAGGCAGGAGAAAGGGGAAGCTCCATGCAGACTTCTACCAAAAAGACGGTTCAAATTCTCGCGGCGCTGGCATTCTCAGGCGCGGCATGTTACGGCCAGGTTACTTTCAACCAGATACACCTTTTCCCCGAACCGGGACCAAGCGCGCCCGAATGCACGCTGGTGGAAACCAGCCCCGGCGTGTTCTATGGAACCACCAGCACCGGCTCCGGCGGCCCTTCCACGCTCTTCATGGTGACCAGCACCGGGACGTTTCAGATTGTTCACACCTTCGAAACGTCCGAGGGCGTCAACCCCTCGGGCACGCTCACTCAGGTCTTGAACGGAACCATCTATGGCGTCACTACCAGCGGCGGAGCCAATGGATTTGGGACCATCTTCCGGTCCGATCTCAGCGGCAATATCACCGTGGTTTACAACTTCACGGAACCCACGGACTACTACCCTACGCCTTACTCCCTGATTCAAGCTACTGACGGGCGGCTCTATGGAACGATCGGCTCGAACCTCAGCACCGCCTACGTGCTCGGGGAGGGACGCCCCGTCGCACTGCATTTCTTCTCGCAAGCCGAAGGCATTGTCGCCGGTCCTCTCACCCAGGCTGCGGACGGAAACCTGTACGGTCTAACTTCGGTCGGTATTTACCAACTCACCACCGCGGGGCAGTTCAAGATGATCTACACCTTCACGGGCGAAGATGGGACGAATCCGGATGGCAACTTGACGCAGGCCTCCAACGGTCGGCTTTATGGTGTCAACTCGTTCGGAGGCGCGAACAACTATGGAACTGCATTCTCGGTATCGACGCAAGGAGATTTCCGCGTGGAGCACGCCTTCACTGGAGAACCTTCGGACCTGGGATTTCCTTTTACTGGAACAGCGCGGGCCGATGACGGAAACATCTACGG
This sequence comes from Bryobacterales bacterium, assembly GCA_003136675.1. Lineage (GTDB taxonomy): Bacteria > Acidobacteriota > Terriglobia > Bryobacterales > Bryobacteraceae > Bog-113. The sequence continues at coordinate 23,695 of PLFE01000147.1, read as the reverse complement.
CGCAGCGGGGCTGGGTGGGGGGTCTCTATTCCAGATCACCACTGCCGGAGACTTTACGACGTTGGTCGATTTCCCAGGCAGCATACCGGGAGGCGATCCAAATTTTCCCAGTCCCGCCGTTGTTCAGGGTAGCGACGGCGACCTCTACGGAGTGCAGACCACCTTCGGCGGCACGGTCTACAGCGTCGGCCTCGGTCTGCCTGCGCCCACACCCGCCGTCACCAGCTTCTCACCGGCAAGCGGCGCACCGGGAAGCAGAATCCTCGTGGTGGGAACGAATCTGCTCGGGGCCACCGCCGTTTCGTTCAACGGAACGCTCGCCGAGTACGAAGTCTTGAGTGCGCACTCGATTGCGGCCATCGTGCCAAACTCCGCTACCACGGGTCCGATCTCAGTGATCACGCCGCACGGAACGGCCACCAGCGCAGCGTCGTTTACTGTGACTCAGTAACTCGCCCGCGAAAAGACGATACGGCCCAGGCGATTACGGCTATCCAGGCAATCAGGCTGACCAGCGCACCCGCCGCGAACCAATCCGAATGGTATCGAAACACCAGGTCGTGATCGCCCGCCGGAACAATGACTCCCATCAGGGCGAGATCCACGGGAAGCAGCGGTTGCGGCTGGCCGTCGATCTCGGCTCGCCAGCCTGGATAGTAAGGAACAGAGAGACGCACCAGCGTCGCCAGCGAAGCCTGGTAATGGGCGCGATAGAAATCGCCCTGGTAGTGAGTCAGTTGAATCGTCGCAGGGCCGTTTGCCGGAATCGCGGGCCGGCCCTCGACAACGCCCTGCCTGGATGGGTCGAGTAAGGCGATTTGACGCGCGGAATCCTCCGCACCGGCTGCCGTCGCGACGGACTGCGGCACGGAAAGGCGAGGCAGCGCCGCTGGATTCGGAAAGAATCGGCCGTGAGGAACATCCAGCTTCGCGGTCACCGCCAGAGAATCGAGCAAACGAGGATTTGTCCGGGATGCCTGCATATAGCGCGCATACCGACGCAGGAACAGCGGGTTGTATCCATAAGTCACCTCGATGCGACTATCGAGCGCCCCGTTCAGGGGCCCAAAGGCAGGAGAATCCGCCGGCGCCCAGACGCGCGCCAGTGGACCGGCTGCCCCCGACCCGGCGACAACTTCCGCGAAGCGCTGTTCGAGGCTTCCGTAGAGGCTCTCGAAACTCGCGCGAGCGTAAGCCAGGCGATTGTGGTCCATGTTCCAGTACCACAGATCGCCCATTACGACAGCCAGGAGAGCGAAGGGCAACCAGCGAGAGGTGAACCGCGCTCGCAGAGCGGAAACACCGGCGGCGGCCAGCAGCGCCAGTCCCCACGCGACGATAAACCAATCGTGAATGGGCGAACGGACGCTGCGCAAACCCGGCAGGCGCGAGAGTAACGAGTACAAGCCGCCGGACGGGCCAAAGGCGTACCAGGTGGCAGAGACAATCAGAGCCAGCGCCAGCCACCGGACGCGCGCCACTGTCAAACCCACAAGGGCCAGCGGTAGAAGAAGTATCCCCTGGTACAGATAAAACTGCGTGATGTCCTGCGGGCCGGAATAGTTTCCTTCCGGCGCATGGTAATGATCTGGGCTCAGCATGGTCAACAACGCTCCGGGCGCCAGCACGGCGTTCGCGCTTTGGGAGTAGCTCACAGTAGAGCGCTCCGTCTGGGATGTGAACTCCAATCCAGGCAGCGTCATCGCGGCGGGAAGAACCGCGCAGCCCACCGCCACGGTCCCCAGCACAAAGGCAACGTTGCGAACCGGACGCCGCTCTTTGACGGAGTCGACCGCCACCAGCAGCGCGAAGGCACAAAGCGCGTAGAGCGCCGTTTGGAAATGGCCAATGAGAACCATACTTCCGGCTACGATCGCGGCCGCAGGAAGCCACCTGAGTGAATGGACTGCGCGCAGCCCCGCCCACAGCAGCCAGGGAAATACCGCCGCGGTTTGAAAGATTCCCGTGTGCGAACTGTGTCCGGCGAAGAACCCCGACAGTGCGTAGAACGCACCGCAGAAGACCCCCGCCCAACGGCTGCGAAACAAGTCGCGAGCGAACAGGAACGCACCAAAGGCGGCGATGAAACAATGCAGCGCGGTCTCCCATTCAATCGCGCGCGGAGTGATGCCGATCAGGAAGAAAGGCCAGTTCAAGGGATACCAGGCGCCCACCTGGGGATCTGCGAGGAAGGGCATTCCAGAGAAGAGATAGGGCGTCCAAAACGGGAGATGACCCGCGCGGAGTTCGTCCGAGAAATACTTCTGCGCGGTGTAGTGATAATCGGCGGCATCCCATTGGATGGAGGCCGCGGAATCAAATAAGGGAACCGCGTAAAAGAGCAAAACGGCAATGGCGAACAGCAGCGCGATCATGGGAATCGAAAGACCGGCGGACTTGACAGTGGCCTTGTCTGGCTGAGCGGCGATAGCTTTCCGCCTGCGGGATCGCGACGACATCTCCACATATCTTGCCACCCTCATCGTGGTGATACCTTCGTTCTAGATGGCCACGCCCGCATTCCGCATCGATAAAGACTCTCTCGGCGAAGTCAAGGTACCCGCCGAACATCTATGGGGCGCACAAACGCAGCGCTCCATCGACCTATTCAAAATCGGCGTCCATCGCTTTCGCTTCGGGCGCGGCGTCATCCGGGCTTTCGGCATTCTGAAGAAATCGGCGGCGCTGGCCAACGGTGAACTGGGCGAGATCTCTCCCGAGAAGGTCGATCTGATCGTCCGCGCGTCGCAGGAAGTGATCGAAGGCAAGCTGGACGGCGAGTTTCCCCTGGTCGTGTTCCAGACCGGCTCCGGCACACAGACCAACATGAATGCCAACGAAGTCATCGGGAACCGGGCCATTCAGCTTGCCGGAGGCGTGGTGGGGTCGAAGAAGCCGGTGCATCCCAATGACGACGTGAACCGGAGCCAGTCGTCGAACGACACCTTCCCGACCGCCATGCACATTGCGACCGTGGAGGAGATCAGCGCGCACTTGATCCCCGCCGTTACCCAGCTCAAAGGCACGCTGGATGCTAAGGCGCGCGATTATGCCAATGTCGTCATGGTGGGACGCACGCACTTACAGGACGCCACGCCCATCATGCTGGGCCAGGTGATCTCTTCGTGGGTGGCGCAGCTTGAACAAGCCATCGCCCAGATTCAGCATGCGCTGGGAGGAGTTTTGGAACTGGCGATCGGCGGCACCGCCGTCGGCACCGGCCTCAACACCCACCCCGAGTTCGGCGTGCGGGTGGCGGCCGCCATCGCCGAGCTCACCGGACTGCCGTTCGTCACCGCCCCGAACAAGTTCGCCGCCCTCGCCGCCCACGACGCCCTNNCCGCCGTCGGCACCGGCCTCAACTCCGATGAGCGTTTCGGCGATACGGCGGCGCGCTACATCGCGAAGGAAACGGGCAAGCCTTTCGTGGCCGCGCCGAATAAGTTCGCGGCTCTGGCGGCGCACGACGCCATGGTGAACGTGAGCGCGTCGCTGCGAACCTTGGCTGGCGCGCTGATGAAGATCGCCAACGATGTGCGCTGGTACGCCAGCGGTCCCCGCGCCGGCATCGGCGAACTGCGCATTCCGGAGAACGAGCCAGGCTCTTCCATCATGCCCGGCAAGATCAACCCCACGCAGTGCGAGGCGCTCACCATGGTCGCCGTGCAAGTGTTCGGCAACGATGCGGCGGTGGCTTTCGGCGGCTCGCAGGGCAATTTCCAGTTGAATGTGTATAAGCCCGTGATGCTGCACAATGTCCTCGAATCCGCTCAACTACTCGGCGATGCCTGCATCTCGTTTGACGAGCACTGCGCGCGGGGCATTGAGCCCGAGACGAAGCGCATCCAGCGGAACCTGGCCGATTCGCTGATGACCGTGACTGCGCTCAACCACCACATCGGCTATGAAAAGTGCGCCAAGATCGCTCTCACCGCCCACCGTGAGGACCTGAACCTGCGCGAGGCCGCCTTGAAGCTCGGTTTTGTGACCGGCGAAGAATTTGACGCGTGGGTTCGGCCCGAAGAGATGACCCATCCGTCAAAGAAGTGATATGACAAATTTCCTTCGCGATCTTGGGTTTGCGGCGCGCTCGCTGCGCAAGAGCCCCGGCTTCTTCGCACTCGCCGTTCTTACGCTGGGGCTTGGAGCGGCGGCCACGACCGCTATTTTCTCGCTCTTCTATCAAGTGCTTCTGCGCAGTCTTCCCGTAGAGCAGCCGGAGCGCCTCGTCGTGCTGCATGCGGAAGGGCTCGACCTGCCGGGGAGCACGTCGAAAGACAACTATGAAAGCGTATTCTCCTACCCTTTCTACACAAGTCTGCGCGATGGCTCCAAGGCATTTCAAGGATTGGCCGTGCGGGTCGGGGCGAATATCCAACTGGAATCGAAGGGTGAGGCGGAACGCGCTTCGGCCGAGATGGTCTCCGGTAATTTCTTCGAGGTGCTCGGATTGCACCCCGGCCTGGGCCGCCTGCTTTTCCCCTCCGACGACATTGCCGGCAAGCCCAACTCCGTTGCGGTGCTGTCGTTCGATTACTGGACAAAGCACTTTGGCCGCCAGCCTTCCGCGCTGAACCAGAGCCTCACCATTAACGGCAACCTGTTCACGGTGGTGGGCGTCGGACCCGAAGGTTTTCACGGCATCCACAGTGGCGATGACCCGGATCTGTTTTTGCCGGTCACCACGAAGGGCCTGCTGGACCCTGAATGGTCCGACGCATTTCAATCGCGCTCCAGGCACTGGCTGACGGTTTTCGGCCGGCTCGCGCCAGGGATGGATCGGCGGCAAGCCCTGGCGGCGCTTCAGCCGATTTTCGCTTCCAACGTAAGAGAAACCATTCGCGTTCTCAAGATATCGAGTCCCCGAAAAGTGCGGGAGTTGGAGAGCAAACGAGCCGAGCTTCTTCCGGCATCGCAGGGCTTGAATGAACTGGAGAAGCAATGGCGTGAACCATTGCTCGTGCTGATTGCGATGGCCGGGCTGCTGCTGCTGATTGGCTGCGCGAATCTCGCCAATCTCTTGCTGGCGCGCGGACTAAATCGATCGCGCGATACGGCCATTCGCTCCGCTCTCGGCGCCAGCCGCGGACGCATCGTTTCCATGTTGCTGGCGGAAAGCCTGCTGGTTGCGGCAGGAGGAGTTGTGCTCGGGCTGGCGCTCACGCCGCTGCTGACCGGCGGCATTCTTCGACTTCTGCCGGAAGGCGAAGTATCCGGCTGGATCTCGAACGGGATCGAGTTTCCCATTCTGGCCTTCTGCTGCCTGCTGCTGCTGGCGACCGGTATTCTCTCCGGGCTCGCGCCCGCGTGGCAATCGTCGCGAACCAACGAGACAGCTCTGCTGAGCGACCGAACGGGACAGGCGGGCAGCCTTTCCCCGACCATTCGTAAAGCGCTCGTCGTGGGGCAACTGGCACTGGCTCTCGTGCTCTTATCCACCGCCGGCCTGTTCGGCAGGAGCCTCGCGAATCTGATCCAGCACAACCCCGGGTTCCGCGCCGAAAACATGTTGAACTTCAATATCGACGCCGGGGCCCTGCACTACCCTCTGGGACGGGCGATGGCTCTTTATCGCGACCTGACGACCAGTCTCAGGAGTCAACCGGGCGTCGAGTCCGTGGCGCTGGCGACGGGTACGCCATTATCGGGAAGCGAAAGTGGAACCAACGTCACCGTGGAAGGTTACACGGAACGCGAAGGCGAGGACATGGACGCCGATTTCGTGGTTGCCTCCCCTGGTTACTTCCGCGCGCTCGGAGCCGCACTTGCATCCGGACGTGACTTTAGCGCGAGCGACTCGGCAGGCACCCCCAAAGTGGCCATCGTGAACCGCGCGTTCGTGAAGCGCTTCATCCATGGCCGCGACCCGATCGGCATGAAGATGGAGCATGGCGGGGGGAAGCAGCTCGATCTCACGATCGTTGGGGTAGCGCCGGATATCAACGCCAACGGCTTGCGCAAGCCCGCCAAACCGACCTTTTATGAAGCGTTCGACCAGGCTTTCGACAGCAAGTCGCCGTACGTCCCTGGCGCGGCCTTCGTGGTTCGAACCACGTCGAATCCGGAAGCGATGGGCCGGACGGTCCGCCTGATCGCCGCGCAGCTCGATCATTCCCTACCCGTCTATCAACTGACGACGATGCAAACCAAGGTGAACGACTCGCTTTATACCGAGCGTCTGCTGGCCGCGCTCACCACCGCATGCGGAGTGCTCGCGCTGATTTTGACGGCGGTGGGGCTCTACGGCGTGATCGCGTTTGTGGTGGGACGTCGAACGGCGGAAATCGGAATCCGTATGGCGCTGGGCGCAACGGGGTCCAGCATTATGAAAATGGTTCTGGTCGAAGCCGGCCTGGTCACCGTTCTCGGGGTGGCATTGGGCGCAGTAGGGGCGATCGCCGCAACCAAGACGGTTCAGTCCCAGTTGTACGGCATGGCTGGATTTGATCCCGCCGTGCTGGCGGCGGCCGTAATCGCTCTTTTCGCGGTAGCTCTGATCGCCGGCGCGATCCCGGCGTTTCGCGCGGCAAGGATTCAACCGCTTACCGCTTTACGCCATGAGTAGGGCGCGAACTATGCGGCCGCCGCACGCGCAATCTTTTGATATTCCGCCTCGGATTTCGCCGGCAGCAAGACCCACAGGGTGTAGATGCCGAGCGCGGTTCCAAAGGGCATTTCGATGAGGCTGACGCCTCCGCAGATCAGTGCGAGCGCTCGTCCCCACGTATGCTTTTCGAGCAATCCCCACGCCGCGATGAAGCCGATTACCGAGGCGATGATCAGTGCCCTTCCTACCATCTCCATCAGGATCGGCAGGAATGCCGGTCCGCCGATCGGCAAAACCCCGAAATGGCGGTTGAAAATGATGAGTACGGCTAAGCCCTGAAGGAGCCGCAGCGCTGAACTGGCGAGCCAGAGAATCCCCAGCAGCCGGATATGTCCGGAGATCCGGCCCTTCTCCGGCATCATCGGAATATTACCTGGGGATTTACCGCATCGCGAGCAGAAGACCTGTTCATTATGCATCTGAGTTCCGCAACGATCGCAATACATGGTTGCCGCCTCCGCACGGCCGCTTCGTTAGGGGAATACGCCGCGCGGGCCCCGCGTGTTCCCCGCATTTGATAAAATTTGGGCGTGACGCGAATTGCCATCGTTGTTGGGCTGCTGATGCCGCTGCTGCTGGCCGTCGCCCAAACTACAGACACAAAACCCGACCCCTGGGGCAAAGTCGAACAGCTAAAGGGCGGCACGGAGTTGCGTATCTTTAAGTCAGGATCAGCCCAGCCGGTGCTGGCCGCATTTGCCGACCTGAACGACGACAACCTGATTGTGGTGATCAAGAACACCGAGACCGCGATTCCGAAGTCGGATATCGACCGGATTGAAGCGCGGATGAAAGGCACGGGCCGCGTGAAGAGCGAAAGCACGGCGACCGAGAAACCGCCGGACCAAACTTCGCTGAACCCGCGCGAGCAGACGGGACCTTCGACGGAATCGTCGACGAACCTTTCATTTGGTTCAAAGGGCGATTTCCAGACGGTTTACCGGAGAACCGCGGCTTCGAAGGCTACGCCTTAATCGAGATCGAGCGCGGCTTTTATTCCCTCTTCAACGGCCCCCAGCAATTCGGGAGGCAGCACGCCGATCCTTTTCGTGAACTTCGAGCGATCGAGGGTTGTTACTTGATGGCACAGTGCCCAGCTTCCTCGTGGCAAACCTGCTGCGCCACCCGGAATTTCCACCGTTGTGATCCCGCGGCTGGTCTGCGAGGCCGAGGTCGAAAGAGGAAAAATGACGATCGACTTCCAGGAGGGAGTCTGGTTGAATCCATCGTGGGACATCACGACAACAGGGCGTCGGCCTGTCTGCTCAGATCCGGATCGCGGCGCTAGGTCAGCCCTATAGACTTCGCCTCGCTTCACCGCTCAGCTTTAGTAGTCTCCAAGACGTGTTCAATTCCGGCTGCTTCCAAGTACGGGTCTAGATCAAGACCGGTCCCACCCATTCGTCTCGCAAAGCTGGCGATCGCCTCGTGTCTTGCCGCGCGCGCCTGCAGGCGCAGCCAAGCGTCGATCGCCTCCCTAGCCAAAGCGGTGGCGGGTACTTTCGCTCGCTCGGATTCCGTCCTGAGCTGAGCGTAGGTCTCTTCCGGAAGGGGTAGGTGGAAATTCTTCATGCGCTCTTCTCCATTGATTATGCCCTGCCTCTTTGATCTCGATGATGGCACTCACCGTTGTCTCTTTGTGACTGTCTCTTTGTGACCGCGGGAACTGGACGGCTGTTTGTGATATGCTTCCGAAACTTCCGATGCGACCTTCCCGTTTGAAAATTGCGCTTTTCGTTTTGCCGATAACCAGTGCACTGGCGCAGGCGCCGGCCTTTCAACTGAACACGATGTACGAATGCCAGCCGCCTTACAGCTTCAAGTTCCTTTCGTGTACGGGCACGCGTGCCAATGATGTTTGCGACGTGCAATCCTTCACCGCCGGGCGTCCATTTCAAAGAGGCAAGTCGACGTATCCGCAGGTAATGGGCCTGCTTCCAACATGCCATTTGCAAACGGCGGCGGAAGCTCAGGCCGCGGCACGAAACGCGGCAGCCTCAGGCCCGTTGGCTCCGGCTGCTGCCGGGGCTGGACCCGGCGGGTTCAAGGTGGGCGATACGGTGCGCATTCTGAGCGATGGCTGGCAGGAAGGCAAGGTGACCCAGGTGCACGGGCGTTCCTACGTGGTGCATCTGCCGAACGGCATCGACGTCTCAAAAATGTGGCCAACGGAAGTGCGGCGTGTCGGGAAGCTGACGGCCGAGGATCATGCGATGGGCCAGTACGACCTGCATGACCGCGTGCAGGTGCTGGTGAACGGCCGGTGGATGGAAGGCGAGGTGCGCGGGCAGAATCTCAACATGTACAGCGTGAAGGTACCGGGGGTGGACACTGGCCTCGGTTCCGACATGGTGGATACGACGCCGGAGAATATCCGCATGTCGGCGACGCCAGCTCCGACGCAAGCGCAACGGGCGGCCGGCCAAGCTCCGAAGGCGGGACTGGTGAGTTGCGCCGGAAAGTATGAAGGACGGTGGGAGCACGTTTCGGGCATGGGCGGCATGAAGGTGGTATTCCGATCCGGCAAAGCAACGATTACCGAAGGCCTGGGCGGTGACATGCCCTTCGACTGCTTCACAGGCGGCGGTAAGGTGGTGTTTTATAAGGCGGGGTCGTTCACGCCGTTCTCTTATGATTTCGACATCAACGACGACGGGACTTTGCAGACGCCGCTCGGCGCGATCAAGAAGATGGGCAAGTAACAGCGGGGCCGAATGATTCAGGAAGCGAAACAGGACGCCGTGGCGCGCGCTTAAGGGCCAGAGGAAAGGCGTTTTGGCTGTGACCGTTTGGGCTAACTGGCGGGTGATCTTTCGTTTTGACGAGGGCCACGCAGAGGACGTTGATTATGTCGATTACCACTAGGGAGGGAGAACGACGGATGACCATGAAAAATCCGCCGCACCCCGGGGCGTAGTTTTGCGCCACTGCATCGAGCCTCTGGGTTTGACCATTACGGACGCAGCGGAAGCTCTCGGCGTGACGCGCAACACGCCTTCGGAACTCGTGAATGAGAAGGGCGGCGTTTCACCGGAAATGGCCGTCCGGTTATCGATGGTCTTCGGCGGTACCGAGGACTGCTGGCTTGTGCAGCAGGCCCAGTACGATCTTGCCCAAGTGCGCCGGGATCGGATCAAGGTGAAGAGACTGGAGCTGGTTTGAATTCACGGGAGGCATGAAACGGCAAGACATCGAAGACCGGCTGTTGGCGGACCTATTTGTGCGCCGCGGGAGGTTAATGTTCTGCGAGGTGAGAAGGCTGTTCGGCAGGAGCGAGGATGTATTTGAGGATCCCGGCGGCCGCGAAGGACGGCTCCGCCCCACATTAGCGGACCGCTTCTGTTACTGGCGACCCAGGCGCCGCATAAACCACCTCGCCATCGAGCAGCGTCATCAGACATTTCAAATCTTTGATCTGGTCGGTGGGCATGGTGTAAAGATCGCCATCCCAGATGGCGATATCGGCCCGCTTCCCTGCCTCCAGCGTGCCGATTTTGCTTTCCAGAAACATCTGGCGCGCGCCCCAGGCGGTATAGCTTCGGAGCGCGGTGTGGATGTCCACGGCTTCCGCCGTCCCGAACGGGTGCAGGCCGAAAGTGCCTTTGGCCGTCTGCCTCGCAAGCGACGCCCAGATGCCGTAGCGGGCGGCGACCGGGGTGACGAAGTAATCCGAGCCGCCTGACCACAGGATGCCGCGCGACTGGAGGGTCTTCAACGGCTCCAGCCGCGGGCCTCGCGCGGGGCCGTAGCTGGCTGCGTAGATGTCGCCGATCCACCACAGGAATTCGGGCTGCATCTCGGGATAGCCGGTGTCGTATTTCTTTTGCAGATCGGCCATCACGTCGAGGGCGTGCGTGGTGGGCAGGTTGGCGTGGATGATGCTGTGGCGCAGGCCGGGGTGGGGCTGCTCCTGCTCGACGAGGGCGTAGGTATCCACGACCCAGTCCATCGCGCGATCGCCGACGGCGTGGGTGCCGACTGGGACTTCGTTCTGGTGAAAGAGCCGGACCATTTCGCGATAAGCGGCGGGGTCGGTTTGCGGATAGCCGCGATTGCCCGCGTCCGGGGTGGTGGCGTTGCGGAACCAATCATCATAGACCCAGCCTGTGCGGGCGCCGCCGGAGCCATCCATAAAGATTTTGGCGCCGCACGAGAGCAGGTGATCGTCACCCAAACTGGCAGGCAGACGCGGCACGGCGTTGATCTCCGCGAGCGCTTGCTTTGCGGATTCCAACGTGGAGCCGGCGTGCCACAGGACGCAGATGCGCTCCTTCAACCGGCCTTCGTCGAGCAGGGATTTGTAAGCATCCCAGTGGAGTTGGTGAATGTCTGGGTCCTTCACGGCCGTCATGCCTTCGCTGTGCAGCACTTTTTGGATGTAGAGAATGCCCTGGCGCATCTGCTCCGGTGTGGTGGGCGGAATGAGATCAGTGACGGACACCATGGCGGGCTCTTCCTTGAGGACGCCCGTGGGATCGCCGGTGGGGTCGCGGTCGATAGTCCCGGCCTTGGGGTCGGGCGTGGAGCGAGTGATGTGCGCGAGTTTGAGAGCGAGCGAGTTGGCCACACCGTAGTGACCGGTGGTTTGCAGCAGCCAGACGGGGTTATTGGGAGCCACGGCATCGAGATCGGCGGCTGTAACGTAGCGGCGTTCGGCGAGTTTGCCTTCGTCCCAACCCGAGCCGGTGACCCATTCGCCGTGTCTGACCAGGGCGACTTTGGTTTTGACCCTGGCTACGATTTCAGCAACCGAAGCGGCATCCGAGAGCGTGACGCCGTAGAGATCTTCGACGCCTCCATCGGCGATGTGGGCGTGGGTGTCAATGAGGCCGGGCGTCGCGGTGTGGCCCTGGAGGTCGATAATGCGGACGCCCTTCGCGGGGCCGGCGAGGGACAGGATTTCGGCGTCGGTACCGACTTTCAGGATGACTCCGTGACGGACGGCCATGGCCTGAGCGATGGAATCGTTGGCGTCTACGGTGAGGATGCGGCCATGCAGCAGGATGAGGTCTGGAGTAGGGGTTTGGGCGGCGAGGAATCGGGCGGCCAGTAGCGCGAGTGGAACCGTGAGTCGCCCTGGCATATTAGGCAACCCCCGCCCGCAAAGCCGCGATTCTCGGGGCCCGGCTCTTTGGATTATCGAGGCTGAAGCCTCTCGCATCGCCGAGTTGGTCACGCACGTAGGCTTCGGTTTTGGCGACCGCTTCCTTCAATTGTCTATCGGGCTTGATAAAAGAGCTCCACGCGATGGAGGACTGCTCCGGGTCGTATTCCCACAGGCCCACAATGCGGCCGCGGTCGAGGATGGCGTGGCTGCCAAGCCCTCTTGGGCCGTGCGCAAACGTGGGCCGTTGGGCATCCGCCGGATCGAGCAGGCTGGAAATTTCACGGCGCATCTGGAACATGGAATCGATGGAGCCTACAAGCGCGTAACACGGCTGCGACGGGACCTGAAACCCTTCGAATGAAGCGCGGTCAGCAGGCTGAATCATCCGGGTGTCCCCCGGCGCGAGCGGCTCTAAACCGAGCGGCGCAACGGCGTCCCTGGCCGCCTTTACTCCCACGTCGGCAAACTCCTGAAACTCCGCAACGGTCGCCGTCCCGATCCAGTGGAAGAAGCGGCGCGCGAGTTCGACATAAGCCTCTTCGGTGGAGAGCGTAAATTCGCTCAGCGGATTGGGGCGCCAAAGCTGGTAACGGTAGCGCTGCTGATCGAGCCGCCCGTTGAGTGGGACGCGATGGATGTGGCCGCTATTTTGCAACTGCTCCAGCGCGACGGGCAGCGTGGTGGTAAGACCCTTCTTCTTGCCTTCTTCGCCCAGATTGCGGACTGCTTTGCCTGCCGCGTCGCGCAAGCCCTCGGGATCGAGCGGACCGGTTTCAAGCGCCGCCATCACCTTTTCGCAGAGCCGCCCGATTTCCTGTTCGGCGACACCCAACTTTTCCGCGGTCTTGCGGTCCCCGTTGAAGCCCTGCGACAGCTTGAGCCCTAACGCAAAATCCGAACGCGGCAGAACATACGTGCAGCCGCGCGCGCTGGGCAATTCATGAATGGAAAGCGCCGCCACGTCCGCATCCACCTGTTCCCGTCCGACACCGGCGCGCGAGAAGAAAGTCAGGTAAGGCGACACACCAGCCACGGAGCGCGCCCAGCCGGAACTCGAGAGAATTTCCGCCGTCGTCCTTCCGGCTAACGAGCCGTCGACGCCTTGCCGGTGAGCTTGCCAGGCTCTCACATGTGCGTTGGTGATCATCGGTGCGCCTGCAATTGGACGAGAATAACAGATTTTGTTATTCTATGCACAACCCGGTCAACTCAAATGAACATTTCCTTAACGTCCGAATTAGACCAGTTTGTCAGCGAGAAAGTAAAGACTGGGATGTATCAAACCGCGAGCGAAGTGATTCGCGAGGGCCTACGACTTCTCAAGGAACGCGATCAGCGTCTCGAGTCGCTTCGACGTGAGGTTCGCGATGGCTTTGACGCCATCGGGCGTGGCGAGTTCAGCGAGTACGACGCGGGCGAAATCAAAGAGCTATCCGACAGGGTCAACGCGCGAGGGCGGAAGCGCCTGATTGCGGAAAAGTCGAAGATCGGCACAAGTTGAAACAGATTCGGGTTTCGCACCTTGCGGAGCGAGACCTGGACAATATCCGGCTTCACGTGGCGAAGAGTTCGCGGAGCATTGAAAGCGCTAATCGGGTTGTGGAATCGATTACCCGCACGTTTCCACACTTCGCGAAAATGCCGGAAGCAGGAACTCCGCGCGATGAAATTGAACCGGGTGTCCGAGGTTTCCCAGCAGGAAAGTATATGGTCTATTACCNNAAAGTATATGGTCTATAACCACTCGCGAACCGGTCACGTCCTGATTTCGCGAGTAATCCACGGAATGCGTGACCAGGAAAACGCATTTCTCGATCAGGACTTTGCGTAGCGGAGACTGCACAACTATGCCTCAAGAGGTCAACACCGCCATCGGCAGCCGCAGCGAAAACGTCGTTCCAGTAGCTGCATCGCTCTCCAGATCAATGGTTCCGTCGTGCAATTGCATAATTCGGAACGTCATGGAAAGACCAATGCCCGACCCTTTCTCTTTGGTCGTGAAGTAGAGATTATAAATCTGATCGCGCACCGCCGAAGGGATTCCAGAACCCGTGTCGGAGATGCGAATCTCGGCCTGGTCGCCGCGCGCGCCGGACCAGAACTTGAGCTTGCCGCCGCCCGGCATGGCGTCAATCGCATTCACGACAATGTTCAGTACAGCCTGCTTGAACAGGTCCGGATCAACCGTGATGGTAACGGGGTCCGCGGGATCTTCCACCGTGACTTCGATGTTGTTGGCTTCGGCCTGGGGCCGTGCGAGATCGGCCAGTTCGCGAACAAAATCCGCCAGCGAAACGTCGCTCAAATTGAGTTGCACGGGGCGCGTGAAATCGAGGAAGGTCTTCACCACGCGATCCAGGCGCAGAATCTCACTGGAGATCACTTCCATCTGCGGCTCCAGATCGTGATCGCCATGGGCCAGCTTCAACTTAGCCAGTTCCACATGCATGAGAATGGCATTCAGCGGGTTCTTGACTTCATGCGCCACGCCGCTGGTTAAGCGGCTGATGGCCGTTAAGCGATCGGCAGTCTGCAGTTGGCGGCCGATCTGGCGCGACGCCTCCGGGTCGCGGAGGCGGATCAGCATACCGGCCTGCTCACCGAGAAACTCCACACCCAGCAACGCCCGTTTCACTTTCATCTGGCCGGTCTCATCCTTGCCGGTGGGAATGGCAACGGAGCGGTTATGGGTTGGCCGGCCCAACTGAATCGCCTGCGCGAGCATGAGCCCCAGAGTGGTGCTGGCTGGGAAGATCTCATTTACGGAAAGGCCTACCAGATCGATGCGGCCGCGCGAGAGGAAAGCTTCGACAGCTCCGGCGGCGGCGATCAACCGGCGGTCCCGTCCGAACACGAGGACGGCATCCTCCACTTCGTCCAGAAGGCGCTCAAAGTTGCCTTTCAGATCGCTGAACTCACTCTGCGCACCCTTCAATTGCTGCCCCAGTAAACTGACCTTCGAAGCCACCGCGCCAAACTCGTCTGTGGAGACCGGCGGCACCTGCTGAAATTCATAGTCACCCACCGCAACCAGATCCAGCATTTTGCCGAGTTGGCCCAGCGGGCGGTAAGCGATGGTGGAGAAGACGAACGCGCCCAGCACAGAGAAGGCCACCGAAAAGATGGCTACCCATGCGTGATCGCGCAGAATCAGCTCCACATTGGCGCGGATGAAAGCGGGAACCAATAAAACGTGGACCATCACTTCCGTCTTTCCCGTTTGGGCGTCACGCAATTTTTCCGAGAGTTGGTAGATGTTATCGGTCCAGAAGAGTACCCGCCATTTGACCCACCAATGGTCGCGTTCCACCAGTTGCGTAAAATCCGGATACGAAGGGAAGATCTGGCCCGCCGGATGCGGAAAGCTAGAGACCAGAATGTGGCCGCCGGGATCGGTGACGGCGATCTCCTCAACGGCCCTCCACGCCACGGCGAGGTCGAAAATCTTTGTCTTCAGACTCTCACTGTGGGCGATGGCGTCAACCTGGTCCGGCTCCGGGCTCTTGAGCGTCTCGACGTTGATGATGGAGGGAGTGTAGCGGAGGATGACATTGCCGCTATCGAGCGAATATTCGAACTGGCGGTTGATCTCGCCGATCATGTCGGAGATGGAAACCACCGTGACGATCAGCGCCATGACCAGCATGGACCACAGCGTCAATCTAGCCTGGAGCGTCATCGACTATTTTCAGCAGCAACTTGCCTGCCGTCTTGCGGGACTCCAGGTCTCGATGCGCCTGCCCAGCATCCGCCAAAGGATAAATCCTATCGATGCGGAGCTTGAGCTTTCCCTCGCCCACCCAACAGAGCACGTCCCCGGCCCGCCAGTCGAGCTCTTCGCGCGTGGCTGTGTATTGGCCCAGCGAGGGCCGCGTGAGATAGAGCGAGCCTTTGGGGTTCAGGATATTGGGATCGAAAGGAGCGACGGGGCCGCTTGACTGCCCGAACAGCACCATCATCCCGCGCGGCCGGATGATATTGAGGCCCTTCAAGAAAGTGGACTGCCCCACCGAATCATAGACAACGTCAACGCCGCGATTGTTCGTCAGGCGCTTTACTTCCGCCTCGAAATCTTCGGTGTTGTAATTGATGGCCGCGTCACAACCGGCGGCTCTCGCGACCTCCAGTTTCTCGGGCGAACCCGCTGTGCCGAATACGGTGGCTCCGCACAGTTTGGCCATCTGGACAATTAACGCTCCGGCGCCCCCAGCCGCGGCGTGCACCAGCGCGATCTGGCCGGCTTGCAGCGGGAAGGTAGAGTGCGTCAGATAGTGCGCGGTCATCCCCTGCAGCATGGCCGCGGCGGCTTGCTCGAAGCTCACGGAATCCGGGATCTTGACCAGTTGGGCGGCAGGCACTCGCGCGAGTTCCGCATAGGAGCCGCGCGTCATGGCGTAGGCCACGCGGTCACCCGGCTTCACATTCCTGACGCCAGCGCCGACGGCGTGAACCACCCCGGAGGCCTCATTGCCCGGAATGAATGGGAGATCCACTTTGTAGAGGCCGGAGCGAAAGTAGACATCAATGAAGTTGACGCCGCAGAATTTGACTTCGACGATGGCGTCATCGGGACCCGCGGCGGGGTCGGGCACGTCGGTCAGTTGCAACTGAGCAGGGCCGCCGAGCTGTTGGACTTGAATGGCTTTCATGATCGCTCACGCGCCGGGGATGCGAGCGCAAGCCGGAACCACCGCTGCACATGCACTACCGATGCATAGATTAACAGACAGGCCATGCCGAAGGGGAACAGGGCAATGCGCCAGAGAGTGCGTCCCGCAAGCTCTCCGGAAAGCCCCAGACGCACCAGCGCCATCCGGCGGGCGCTCGCGATGTGCGCCGTATCCAGCCAGAAGCAATCGCCGTTCTCGTTGATGACCAGCACTTTCACCGGCAATTGCCACACCAGCCACCACTTCCAACTCGTCATGACGGGGTGGCCGGAGCAGACGATGGCAACCGCGGTAGCGCCGCTGGCTTTGATTTCCCGGAGCAGCCGTCCGCGGTCTTGGCCGGAGCGGTGATCCTCCGTCCGCCAGATGGACCCACGTTCCGGTAGCGTGGAGGGACGGCCTGCGTAACACGTAATCAAGTCCAGCGTGGCGTGTTGCCCGAAGACATTCGAGAGCCGCGGGATGGCTGTTTCGAGCACCGCGCGAGGACCGCTTTCGACGAGCAGCACGCGGCGGAATTCGGGATAGGAGGGCGTGAGATAGCGCATCAGGGGTTGCTGTGCTCGATCCTCTTCAGGTCTTTGCGCGCGTCTTCCATGGTGGGGTCTTCATCCAGAGCGGCACGCAGATGAAACAGCGCATCCTGCTTCTGGCCGCGCTTTTCGGAGAGCAACGCCAACTGGTACTGCGCGCGTCCCGCCGAAGGCTCATCCCCTTCCGGAATTCTCTCGAGATAGTGGTCCAGCAGGGTCTGGGCCAGGTCCAGATTCTTTCCCGCCGAGATCATCGCGACAGCCGCGGAATAAGCGGCTGAAGCATCATCCGGATTGAAGCGCTCCGCCGTTTGGACGAGGCCGTTGACTTCGGGCCAGCACTCCGCTGCCACGGCGAGTTCGGCGAGCGTTTGCCATGCTTCGCCCCGCGACGGGTCGATCAGCAGGGCCAGACATGCCTGTTCGTCAACGGTGTCGATTTCGGCAGGCGCGGAAAGCTTGACGAATTTCGCGAAGGCCATGTGCGCCGCATAAGAATCCGGGTCAGCCGCGACGGCTTTCTTGAGCAGTTCCGCTTCGGCCGCGGAATCTTTTCGTTCCTGGGCGAGCGAGGCCTGGGCGACGTACCCGCGTGCACCCTCAATCGCCGTAAGATCTTCGGCCATTTTCCGCGCCAGAGCCTTGTCGCCGCCAATGAGCGACGGGGCATATTCGTAAAACATCATCAAGCCGTAAAGGGCATCGGGCCGCTTCGGTTCCAGGGCGACGGCATCGTCGAGTTCTTTCCGGGCGCGCTTGGCGTAAGTGAGCTGTTTCAATAAGCCGGCGTGCTGGGCGAGGCGTCCCGCGGCGGCGGCAACCTGAACATGAAAGGCGGCATTCCTGGGCTCGGCCACAGCGGCCTTCTCGGCGAGTTGGAAGGCCAGCTCATAGTGGCCCAGGCCCAGCTCGACGCGGGACTCGATGTATTCGCGCTGCGCGATGTCGTGCGCGGAGGCGTCGGCCGCGAGCGGCGTTACATCGAGAGCGGCGAACGCGCGGCGGTAGTGCCCGGCTTCGAGGAGCGCGGTGAGCGACTGGGGCGGCTGCGGGTCAACCGGTGATTGCGGGACAGAACAGGCGATCAGCGAATGCAGGGAGGCGACGGCGAGGAGGACGGCGAGGAGTAAGATACTGGGGCGCATCGCAGACCTGCTTTCATAGTACATAACGGCGGGCCGCAGGCGGGGCGTCATGCCGAAGGGTGCTCGCCAGTTTAGTGCGAGGGCTCGCACGGATTCCCGCCTTGCGGGAAGCGGAAGGAGCCCCGTATTTTTTGGGTGGAGGATATCTTCGTAGGTCACGTGACGCCGTCGGCATACTGAGTCATAGAGCCGCGCGTGAGCATGCAACACTCACAATATGAGTAAGCGGCTACAGGTTCTTATCCCGGAGGAAGAAATACTGGGGATCCAGCGGCTTGCGCACCAAGAGCGTCTGTCGGTCGGTTCATGAGTCCGACGCGAAGCTTAAAGCCATCCGGCGCGCTGCTGAATTTTCATTCCCAAGCGGTGACATTGAACAAATGATCAGGGAGATCGAGCAGGGTTACGAAGCCTAGCGATGGGCGTCATCTTCATCGATTCCAACGTTCCGATGTATCTGGTCGGCGAGGCGCATCCGCTTAAGACGGAATCGCAGATTCTGCTTGAGCGCCTGGTGGCTGCGGGACAACGTTTAGTGATTGATGCGGAGGTGTTGCAGGAAATCCTTCATCGCTATACTTCAATTCGAAGAAGGGAATCAATCGGCCCCGCGTTCCGCGTAGTTCTGGATATTGTTGACGAAGTGTTTGCCGTTCAAAAAGAGGACATTTTGCGGGCTAGTGAAATCGCCCAGAGCCCGCGCTGATGTCGGCGCGCGATGCCGTTCATATCGCCGTTATGGAGCGTCACGGGATTCAGTCAATCCTGAGCTTTGATTCGGATTTCGACCGTTGGCCCGGTTTAAAGGGAATTCATCGTTTCTGAAGATGGGTTACCGCGCCAGCACTTCCTGAAAGAACGCGAGGGCCCTGGGATCATGTGACTGGCCCAGCCAGAACATGGCCTGCTTCCGGACTTCGCCGTTTCGATTCGTCCTGGCGACTTCAATCAGCAGGGGCACGCCTTCCCCGCCCAGTTCCTGCAGCGCAAACACGGCCTTCTTCTTCACCTCGGTATCGGGATCGTTATCGATGGAATTCTTGATCTCGCCGGCCGCCTTCGCCCCGGCTTTCTGCGCGAGCCAGAATAGTGCCTGCTCGCGAACGCGCGCGCTGGAATCGCGCTTCGCGGATTCGATCAATGCGTCGATCGCCGCCGGCTGCTTCGAAACGGACAGGTCGAACATCGCCTTCTCGCGGATGCGATCACTGGGGTCATGCTGCGCCACCCGCTGCACGGTCCGGAACCCACGTTCCCCCCGCGCACTGGCCAGCCAGAAAAGGGCCTTCTCCTGAATCTGTTCGCCGTTCGATGGATCCGCGAAGTGCTCCAGAGCTTGATCGGCCGCGTCACCGGAGTGCATCGCGATGGCGACTAGCGCTGAGTCCCTGTCATGCTGAAGATCCGGTTTGACATGCCCGGAGAGAAACTGGACGCTCGCCTGGGTCGACACGCCGGTGAGCCAGACGAAGCGCAATCCGCCCGCGTCGAGCGGACAGTTAGCCGAAAACGGACGAATCCTCCCAATGGCGTGATCCTGCACCCGGAAGAGAACAAACAGGGTACGCGACCCTTCGAGCTGGACAGGTTCGCTCGACTTTTGAATGTACACGCCGCCTGTCCCACCTTCCAGGCGACACCCGCAGCTCATGTTGTTCTCCCAGCAGCAGGAGTTGTGGTCCGCCTGGTTAGACTCCACCGCGTACCCGAACCACAGCGGCCCAGTCTCATGCGCGACGAACTCCTCCATGTAGCGCTGGGCGTCGCCCGAAACTGCACGCGTTTCAGATCGCGCGTTGGTCAACTGCGGGGTTTGCCCAACAGACAACCCAACCGCTAAAAGAGACAGTGCGAGCAATTTCATTTGAGAATCTCCATCATGTATTCCGTGGACTCCTTCGAGTGGATCAAGGCGAGCTGCGAAACAATGCGGCGCTTGAGGTCCGGATCTTTCTCTTCGCGGGCGAGCTGGATCAGGCCCCTGGCGTTCTGTTGCAGGAACAATCCCTGAATCAGGTCGCGTTTAATGGATGGGTCGGATTCTTTGCGGTAAAGCTCCACCAGAGCATTCCCGTCATGACCACCGCCGGTCATGCCGAGGGTGTGAATCGCCGCCCTGCGAATGTCCGGATCGCGTTCCGATTTGGCGATATCGAGCAAATGTTCTGAATCGCCATCCATCAACATCGAATGAACGATCTCCTCCTTCACGTCCTTCGAGCCCTCCGACTTGTAAAGTGTCCAGAGTTCCTCCTTACCGCCGACTTGAGCGAGGGTATGAACGGCGTTCTTGCGAATCTCCGGGTCATTTTCCGTCCGGGCGATATCCAGCAAGTGCGCAGCGTCACCATCCATCACCATGGAGTGGACAATCTCTTCCTTCATTTCCTTCGATCCGGCGGACTTGTAGAGCGACCAGAGTTGTTCTTTGCCGCCGGTTTGGGCCAGGGTGTGGATGGCCGCGGCTTGAATATCAGGGTCGTGATCGGATTTCGCGATCTCGAGCAAATGGTCGGCATCGCCATCCATCAGCATCGCCCGGACAATTTCTTCCCTTACCTCTTTCGGGCCCGCCGACTTATAGAGGGCCCAGAGCTGCTCTTTGCCGCCGGTTTGCGCCAGCGTGCGAATGGCTTCTTTTTGGAGTTCCGGATTTTTCTCGGATTTCGCCACCGCGAGGAGTTTGTCGCTCGAACCGGAGAGCAGATAACCGCGGATGATCTCACGTTTCAGATCGAGTTCGTTCGAAGAGCTATAGATCCTGGCAAGCTCCTCTTTCGCCGCGTCGCCGCCCTCCATGCTCATGTAGCGGACGGCCTTGAATTGCAATTCGGGATCGGACTTGCCGCGCGCGGTTTCGAGAAGCAGTTCACGGGCTTCGGGAGCGGCGGATTGCGCCAGCACGAAGAGCGCCTTGTCCTTGATGGCGGGGGGCTGGGTACCGTTGAGAACCTTGCGCAGAATCGGGACGGCCTGCGCCGCATCCGATTCCATGAGGGACTGAAGCGCCATCATCTTCATTTCCTGATCGCTCTCGGACCGGGGATCCGCCGGGTGACCCTGTCGCGCATGAATCTCCACCTGGAGGGCTTGCGCATCATTCAGCCAGCGGCTTTGCGGATAATCCTTTTTCAAGATCGCCAGCGACTCCAGGGCTTGCGCGGGACGGCCGGCGTGGTCGAGGGCATAGGCGCGCCAGTAGAGCGCCGCATCGGTGCGGCTGCCCTTACGCGCGATCACCTCATTGAAGGCTTTGGCGGCTTCTTCGAAGTGGCTGGCATCCAGCGCGCTCTCGCCGCGCTGGTAGTCGGCATCGTGCGAGGCGCCCGCCTGGTCGAAATCGAAGGCGAGCCTGCCCAATCCGGAATCGAGCCGAGCCAGTTGACGGGCGAGGCGGGGTTGTTGCAGATCGAGCTTTTGCAACGTCTGATCAAGACCGGGGGGAATCGGGTTCTGGCCAAGCGCAAACGCGCCTGAAGCAAGCAGGGTAGGTACAAGGGTAAGTACAAATTTCATTCTCATAATTTCAATCCTTTTTGCCGATCGGCGGCGCCCACGATGCGAACCTTGAACAGCAGGCCTTGCGATTCGATGCGGTCTTGCAGATCCTTCAACTCACCCGATGAAACCTGGGTGGGCGAGTGCGCTATATCGAGCAGAACGCGCTCCAGTTGATCGAGCAGGGCGGCGTCCGATGCGTCACCCGAGTACTGCGCCGTTTGCCGCAGAAGGCGGTTCTCGCCGATGAGCCGCGAGGCGAGCTGCTGTTCGCTGGAGATATCGGTTTTACCGCTCTCGGGGGCATTAGCCAGCTCGGCAAGAACGATTTGGGAACGGTCCAGATGATCGCCCATGGTGATCAGAAGAACGCGCTCGCGGCTCTTCGGCGAAAACGCTTCGGGGTGGCTGCGATCGATGCGATTCTGCAGGTACATACCGGAAAAGAAGACGACGGCGAGGGCGGCGGCGAGCCCCGGCCCCAAGAGCCACAGGCGCGACCAGCCGGAACGGCGGCGGCCGAGAGCTTCCGCCACCTGCGGCGCAATCGCGGGCCACAGGCGCTGTTGCCATTCCGCACGAGGATCGGAAACAGGGACGCTCCGGACGGCATCCATGAATTGCGCGAGCGAAGCGAGGCGCGCGCGGCATGGTTCGCAGGCAGCGGCATGGGAGGCCTCGACATCGCCTGCCTCGCCGTAGTAGAGCAGCGTGAGTTGGTCTTCCGTAAGATGCGTCATAAGGAACTCCCGGCGGTGACGCCCAGCTTGGGCTCCAGCGCGCGCCGCAACTTTTGAACCGCTCGAAAAATGCTGTGTTTGGCGGCGTTGGGGCGCACCTTCAGCGCCTGGCCGATTTCTTCGATGCTGCAGCCTTCATAGTGGCGCAGCACAAAGGCCGCGCGCTCCTGGGCGCTCAACTGGCTCATGGCAGGCCCGAGCAGGCGGCCAATCTCGCTGGATAAGCTGAGCCGTTCGGGGGAAGGCGCGTGCGAGGGCATCTGTTCCATGGGATTCTCTTCTGTTTCGGCGTGAAAAGCCACTTGCTTCTGGGCGCGGGACTGACGAGCCCGCAGCAGATCCGTCGCGCAATTGGCGGCGATGCGATACAGCCAGGTGCCGAATGACGCGCGCCCGTCGAACCGGTGCAGTTGGCGGCACGCCTTCAGAAATGTTTCCTGGACCAGATCTTCCGCGTCGTGTTCGTTCTGAGTCATTCGATAAACCAGCCGGTAAACGGAGCGGCTATGCCGTTCCACGAGCACGCGAAAAGCCTCCGGGTTGCCGGTCCGAGCCTCGGCAACCGCGCCTTCGTCGGTGGTGGCCCAACCGTGCGTCGCTTCCATTCGTTAGTGGAGCAAGCTCCGTTGCCAGATTAGACTGGATTCGGAGATTGCGGTTAGGGGGAAGTTTCGCATGCAGAAGTATGACGTCTCGCTGAAGCCGCTGTTGCGCGGTTCCGGCGCGGGCGTTCTGCCGGCGCTCACCGGCGACGTGGCCGTCGAGAGATGGCTGGACGTTGAGATGCCGGAGGTTCGGAATACCAGAGTCGACCTGCTGGGCGAAACGACGGACGGAAATCTGCTTCATATCGAGTTGCAGAGCACCAATGATCCCGCGATGCCGCTGCGGATGGCTGAATACTGTCTTCGGGTCTATCGTCTCTTCAAACGGTTTCCGAGGCTGCTCTACGTGGAAGCAACCTCATCGGCGATAATATAGTGGCGATCCTGACGCGGTTGCGGGATCGGAACCGGGCGGTTCAGCGGATACTGGCGACGATCGCGGATTTGCAACCTGGGGCCAGAGAAGCCGCGCTGAGCCAACTGCTCAGGATATCCGGGTTGCGGCGGCTGGAAGAAATTGTGGAGCGGGAGGCGAGAACGATGCCGGTATTTAACCCCATCNNTCGACTGAGGAGATCGAGGTCCTCGGCGTCCGCCTGTTGGACGCCGAGAGCCTTGAGGACCTGCTGAACGATCCGCGGCCGTAAGGGAGTCGGACTTTTTGTGAGTTCCGAAAGTACGGACCAGCATCGCGCGCTGGCGTCGAAGAAAGGACCGCTGGCGCTGGCGATTGTCACGGTCAGCGATTCCCGCACGCGAGAGACAGACACCAACCGCATCTTCCTGGAAG
>PLFE01000159.1 GCA_003136675.1 Bryobacterales bacterium | reverse complement strand
GCCGCAGACCGGCGACCCATTCAGATAAACGCCTGAGTTTGGCCCGCCTCCCCACAGGTCGCCAATTGCGCAATCGGAAGCATAGTTGAGCGCCAGAGTGGCGGCTTCAAAAGGATTCGTAATCTCAAAACTAACAGCATAAAGGGCTGTGTTCCCTTGGCAGCACGCGGCGTCGAGGCTTGTACCGATCCACTGAGCAAAGGGATCTTCGCTTAAGCCGCTTATCCAAAGGGGGTTCGGAGCCAAGATGAATGCGGGCGGACCGGTCTGTGCACTCGCGAAATCGGCGGCCGTGAAAACGTGACCGAAGGGGCCGAACGACGGTCCGATAAGGAACCTTACATAAGCGTCCGTTCCACCAATCGATCCGTTTCCGCTCCTGACGGTCACAGTCGCGGCATTCACTATCGAGGCTGCGATTGGCAAGACAGCGAGGCATCGAAGAGCTCTGAGCAATTTGCGCCTCCCCCCTGAGATTACAGCAGCACGACTAAAATCACAAGGCAGAAAAGAAGTCGAGGAACGCTGCTGTTTTGTGGCTTGATTCCGAACCGCTGTTCTCCCATGTTAGGCGCGAATTCAGCTCCTCACTTGAGATGCAACAGCGTGATAGGTTGAAGGGTCGCATGAACAGCTTGCCAGAACTTTCGGAAGCTTCCGCCGCCAGAGTGCGGAGTGCGACGCAGCATGCCCGCACTTCTCTTTTGAGAGAGGTAATCCAGTTTTTCGAACGGTGCCGGGATTCCGAATTCATCCACATCGAACTGGAGAGAAAACCCGTCAACTACGATCTAATGCCATATTTCACGCGCTATGCCACCGACGTATTTCGTGCTGAAGCCAAAGAGCGAATTGATGGAAGGCAAAACCTTGAGCAATGCACCGCGATGCTGAACGAGCTTGCGGAACGGACGGTACACGAGATAGTCCGGAACGATGGGACGTGGGCAAGTATCGTTAAGAGCGCTTCTGAATACGTCGACTTGGGTGCCTGGGATAGCGAATACGGTGAGTATTCGGGAGACGACTTCCAGCGCCCGCGGCCAGCAAAGACACGCCTTCTACGAATCCTTAAGTTGCCGATCGACGAGTGCCTAAGCGACTACCTTAAACAAGTAGCCGAGGACGGACCCGCGACCTCAGATCCGAAGAGTCTCGCGGAATGGCTGAGGTCTCAGATGGAGTCTCTCGGTTGGACTCCGAATGATTTCGGCTCGCGTGGACCGGATAGAAAAACGATTCAGAAGATCCTCAACGGCGGTGCCGTGACGATGAAAACGATTCGGAAACTCGCCAAAGCTCTCAGTGCCGGGCTGGGGAAGGAAGTCCTTCCTAGCGAAATTCCCAAGAAATAACACTTTCCCCGTTTTTCCAACAATTCTCCCAGTTCTTACCATTTCTTCCCACCTGAGAATCCCTGACATTCCGATCTGAAACGGGCACACTGAAGGCGTGAAAAATTTTAGGAGTAGTGCAGCTATTCATATAATTAGCGCCGAAAGCGTTACACAGAATTCGCGTATCATCGCTCCCTTCAGGAGCGATGTAACCGGGTCTGCTCTTTCACGACCTACGAAGATCGGCGGTTAGGAACATGAGGCTCGCCGGCCTCTCGGAAGGGGTTGCGATGGCAATTTCGGGCCACCGGACGCGTTCTATGTTCGACAGATACAACATCATCGCTCAAAGGGATCTCCAAGACGCCGCTCGCCTCATGGAGGGCTGGATGAATCCGGCCCGCTCGGGCACAGTTGCGGGCACAATCGCTGAGATTCAACAAAAGAGCGCCGATGTGCCAGACGACTTAAAGTGCGCCTAAGTGCATGAAAGCAATGCAGATGTAGTTTGGTTGCGGGGGATGGATTTGAACCATCGACCTTTGGGTTATGAGCCCAACGAGCTACCAGACTGCTCCACCCCGCGAAACCAATTTAGCATATTGCAAAATCGTCAAATTCCAGCCCGTGCTTCACACAGCTGTTGCACGAAATCGCGTACTTTCGCGTCAACCTATTTGTGAACCTTCCCTTTCGCGCGGCGATTACGGTCACGGCTTGCTGCATGTTCTCCGCGATGGCCGTGGCGGCCTCGGCCAAACCCCGCCCCGTGCACGATCCGAAGCTCGATTTCGTCCTCCACGCCGTCGAACAGCGCTACAACAGCGCCCACTCCCTGCGCCTCAAATTCACCGAAAGCTACGAAGCCGGCGCGCGCGTGCGCCAGACCGAATCCGGCATCCTCGAACTGCGCAAGCCCGGTCGCATGCGCTGGGATTACAATTCCCCAGCCGGCAAAATGTTCCTTTCCGATGGCAAGCACTTTTACCTCTACACTCCCGGAACCGCTCGCGTCGAAGTCACTTCCGTGCGCGATACCGAAGATATGCACGCGCCGCTCGCCTTCCTGCTGGGCAAACTCAATTTTTACAAGGAATTTCTCGGTTTCGATCTGCACGGCGAGGGCCCCGACAAATGGATTTCGGCGGAACCAACCAACGCGGCCCTGCCCTACTCCAAGGTCGAGTTCCTGGTCACGCCCGATTCCCGAATCCGCCGGCTTCGCGTCACCGAGGACGACCTTTCCGTCCTCGATTTTCAGTTTGAAGATGAGCAGCTAAACGCACCCATCGATGCCTCGCGATTCGTCTTCCACGCGCCGCCCGGCGCCGAGATCGATGACTCGAACCGATGAAGGAAACGGACTAAAATATGGCGGAATTCGTTCTCAAATACGCAGATACATCCGGCGAAATCCACCAGCAAATCGCCCAGGCCGGTTCCGAAAACGAGGCGCGCGAGCGCTTCACTCGCCAGGGCTTCTTGGTCTATTCCATCAAGCAGCGTGGGGCCGTCGCGGGGCTCGCCAAGGCCGGCGCCCGAAAGAGGAAAATCAACCTCGATACCTTTCTCATCTTTAACCAGCAATTTGTCACCCTCATCCGCGCCGGGCTCCCCATTCTGAAGGCGCTCGACCTGCTCGCTGACCGCCTCACCGACGCCAAACTCGGGCCGCAGGTTCAGGCCGTGCGCGATGAAGTAAAACGCGGCTCCATGCTTTCCGAATCCTTCCGCATGCAGAACGTGTTCCCCAAAATCTTCGTCACCACCGTAATGGCCGGCGAGAAGAGCGGAAGCCTGCCGGACGTTCTGGATCGCTACATCATCTACCAGAAGCTCTCCCTGTCCGTCCGCCGCAAGGTCGTCGTCTCGCTCATCTATCCGTGCGTCCTGGTCGTCCTCACGGTTGCGCTGGTTTTGTTCCTCATCACCTACGTAGTTCCCAACTTCGCCGAGCTTTATAACAGCATGCAGGCCAAACTCCCCGCCATCACAGTGATGCTGATCGCGGTCGGAACATCGGCCAAGTCTTACATCGGATTTGTTTTCGCGGCCATCGTCATTGGCGGGGGAGGATTGTGGTTATGGGTGCGCACCCCAAAAGGCCAGGAGAAGTTTGACTACGTCAAGCTCAACCTGCCTTTGTTTGGTGAAATATGGGTGAAGTTTCAAGTGTCCCAGTTCGCCCGCGTCTTGAGCACTCTGCTCATTGGCGGCATCCCGCTCGTCACGGCTCTCGAAACCGCGGCCGATTCGCTGGGCACCGCGCTCCTGCGGAAAACCCTCGAACGCACCGGCCGAATGGTTCGTGAGGGGCAGTCGCTTTCCGCATCCCTCGCATCCTCCAGGGTGTTCCCGCCGCTTGCCATCGACATGATCGAGGTCGGAGAATCCACCGGCGCGCTCCCCGCCATGCTCAACAGCGTTGCAGAATTTTACGAAGATGACGTTTCTACACGAATGGCCGCCGTGCTCTCATTAATCGAACCTGTCATCATGATTTTCATGGGCATCTTTGTCGCCTTTGTCCTTATTGCTCTATATCTTCCCATCTTTTCCCTGGCGGACACGATCCACTAGAAAAGGTCCGCCACAGGCCCAAAACGGAGTACTTCGGCGGCTTGCCGAAAGTGCCCCCGGAATGCTAACCTCGGCCATCAGATGAAAAAGAATGGTATGAAACTGAGCGGATTCTCGCTCGCTGGCACTCTCTTCGCGATCGGTTGGGCGCAAGCAGGCTTTGCGCAAACCATTACGCCGCCGCCCGAACCCACCAGCGGTCCCGGCAGCGCCCAGTACCTTTACGGCGTGGTGCAAAGCGGCCCTTTCACGGTAAGCGGAAAGAGCAAGAACTCCGGGTACACATACTACACCTACACCCCAGTCGGCCTGGCGCCCAGCCCCGCCAATCCGAACCCCTTGCCGACGCCGAAAAGCGCGCCGATCGTGCTTTTTCTGTCGGCCGAAGACTCCGGCGCCACCACGACCACCGACTATCTCGCTCTGCTGCAACAGCTTGCGGCGATGGGCTTTACCACCGTTTTCCCCAATTACACGGATCTTGAGCTTCAAAAGGATTACGCCGCCGTCATCGAGGCGGATCTCCTTTCCGCTTTTAGCCAGCTCAAGAACAACACCACCCTTGTCAAACCGGCGCTGGGTTCGAATGGCGAGCCGCTTTACAGCGTGATTGGCCATTCCGAGGGAGGGTATCTCGCCCTGAACCTCGCCGCGACCGCCTCTTCGCAGGGTGTCCCCATCCCCGCGGCCGTCGTCTCCTACGAAGCCAATCCCGGTAAACTGCCCGCCTTCAACGCTCTGGCCATCGATCCGAGCACGCTTGTGCTGCTGCTCGTGGGCGACGACGACGACAAGAACCGCATTTGCCCGAGCGTCGCCGTCTGGAGCCAGATGACCCAGATTCCGAGCGTCTACAAGCCGTTCATCTATGCCCGTTCCGATTCGCACGGCACCCC
Source organism: Bryobacterales bacterium (assembly GCA_003136675.1). GTDB lineage: Bacteria > Acidobacteriota > Terriglobia > Bryobacterales > Bryobacteraceae > Bog-113. The sequence goes on along the minus strand of PLFE01000159.1, from coordinate 1,024 downwards.
CGCGCAACTCGCCAACCACTGGTTCCCCCTAACCTACACCACCAAGGACACAGATCCCACGCAATATGCGGTCGATGACCGTGACTGGAATATCACCTACAAACTGAGCGTCGCGGTTACCGCATGCACCACCACCGGTCTCTACTGCGATTACGCGCTCGGCAACGGTCCCTTCAACGCCTACGGCACCACCACCCAAACCGATATGGGTTTCTGGAGCGATGGCACCCTGGTTCTTCCCCTCGTACTGGAGCTCAACCCGGTCAGCGCTTTTTCGACTGACAAGTGCTCGCTGAACTAACCCAAGAACTTCCACAGAATCAACAACTTGCCCGGTCCGAAGGTGGCACGGGCTTCAGCCTGTGCTGAAAATTGCCTTGAGCGTAATGATGTTCCCGGAACGACGAAATGGAGGGGACAGCAGGCCGCCTTTTGGTCACCTGCTGTCCTACTCTACTGGCCCATCCCAAACGTACGCTAAACGTTCCCACCCCCCCAAACGTCATCTCTTTTGAGACGTTCTCTCCCCGAAAACCGAAACTATGGCTACTGACCGCGTTCGCATGCTCGATCCTGCCGGGGAAACCTCCCAGGCGCAGGCTATCGCCGCCCGCTACCGCTGCGAATACGTCGATCTGCGCGAAACTTCCATCGATCACGATCTGTTTCGCCACATCCCGGTTGACTTGATGTTTCGCTACAATTTCGTTCCGCTGCAGGGGCAGAACGGAATGCTCGAAATCGCCCTCGCCGATCCGCGCAATCTCAACACCGTCGACGAACTGGGCCTGCTTCTCAACAAAAAGCTCAAAGTCAAAGTAGCCACCCTCTCTCAAATTTCAGAGCTGCTCAAGAAAACTGAACAATCCCAGCGCGTCCTCGAAGAAGTCACCGAAGGTTTCGCCCTCGACGTCGTCGGCAGCGATGAGAATTCCGAGGAAACGCTCTCCATCGACAAGCTCACCGCGTCCGACAACAACATCGCCCCGGTCATCAAGCTGGTCGATACCACCATCTTCAACGC
>PLFE01000124.1 GCA_003136675.1 Bryobacterales bacterium | reverse complement strand
CGAAAAGCCTGCGCAAGACCCGATCATCCCCGCTGAGACCCTCGAAGACAGACGCGAGGGCGTCAGCGAGCAAAAAAGCGAGGATATAAGTCAGGATTTAGCTGCTTAAGTCTGCTTGTCCCCACGCCTTTCAAGCCTGCGACAACAGCCGCGCCACAAACTCGCGGCTCGATTCCACCAGGTCCCAGGCGTTCGCCCAGAAGCACATATCTATGGTCCACCACTCGATGCCAGGCACTTCCAGTAACTTCGGCGCAAGGTCCTCGAAATCGACGTAGCCTTGTCCGAAAGGCGCGTGGGTACTGGTTTCGTCGCCATGCAGTGTGGCATCGCTGTCGATCAGGTGAATGGCGCCAATGCGCCCTTTCAGCTTGGACAGGAACTCATCCACGCCTCCGGGCAGAACTTCCTTCGCGCCATGCTGACGCGCTCCCACCACGCCGCACATATACGCATGCGACGTGTCGAACATGATCCAGAAGTTGGGATGCGCCACGTCCTGATGCATCTTGAGAATTTCCGAAGGCTTGTTGAAAAGGAACCCGGGTTCAAATTCCCACACCATGCGAATGCCCGCGTCCTGGGCGATGGCGGCCGATTTGTGCCACGTCTCGGCAACGCGCGCGGCGGCCGCCTCGTAGTCCGAATCCGGTACGCAGCCGGGCGCGGCCACCGTGTCCACGCGAATGGTGGGGCTTCCCAAGTCCACGCACATCTGCGTGTTGCGCCGGAACAAATCGAGATACCCAGCCTGGTGCCCGGCACTTACAGGGTTAATGCTCGAGAAATCCGCGGCGTATCCGGACACCCCGAGCTTCAGGTCGTCCAGGAAGCGGACTACCTCCTTGCGCGATTCGGTGGTGGGGAATTTATCGAGCGTGATGTGCGGCGGGAATCCGCAGATCTCGATGCCGTCATAGCCCGCCGTTGATAAACGCTTCGCCGTGTCCTCAAAGGAAATGGGATGGTCTGAGTAGGGGCCGAACGAGAAGGCCCAGCTTCCAAGTGAAATCTTCATGGTTCAGCCTTCCATTGTCTCTACATCGACCCAGCGTTGTGAATCGCAGGATTTCAGTACGGCGTCCAGCACCAGTTGGCAGCGCAGTCCATCGTCGAAGTCGGGCTTCATCGGGCGGTCGTCGGCCACCGCCTGGATCAGGTCGGCCGCCTGATTCCCAAACGTATGCTCGTAGCCGATGGCGCACCCCGGTACCCACCAGTGCTTCATGTAAGGATGCACTTCTTCCCAAACCGAGATTTCGCGCCAACCCTGGATGTGTTTGGGCTCGCGCGAATCGAAGTACCAAAGCCGCGACATATCTTCCAGGTTGAAGTAGAGGCTGCCGTGCTCGCCGTTGATTTCGAAAGTGTTGCCGTTCTTGCGGCCGTTGGCGAAACGCGTGGCTTCGAAATGGCCGATCGCGCCCCCGGCATACTGGGCGAGAAAGATGGAGGCGTCCTCGATTTCCACGTGGGCCTTGCCGCCGTCCGGCAGATCGCGCTCCGGGACGAAGATCCGGCTCACCCCGGACACAGAGGTGATCTCACCCGCTAGATAATTCGAGAGATCCACCAGGTGAGAATGCAGATCGCCGGTGACGCCGGAGCCCGCTACCTCTTTGTCGAGACGCCAGATGAGCGGCACCGATGGGTCCAGCGTCCAGTCCTGCAGATAGAGCGCGCGGAAGTGGAACACGCGGCCGATGCGGCCTTCATCGATCAGTTGGCGCGCGAACGCGATGGCGGGCACCCGTCGGTAGTTGAACCAGACGGTGTTGATGTTGCCGGCGGCGCGCGCGGCGGCGGCCATCTCCCGGGCCTGCGCCACGTTCATGGCGAGCGGCTTTTCGCACGCGACTATTTTTCCGGCAGCCAGCGCCGCCAGCGCGATTTCGTAGTGCGTGTTGTTGGGCGAGCAGATGTCGACGATCCTGATTGCCGGATCGTCAATGACCCGCCGCCAGTCCGTGGTCGATTCTTCCCAGCCCCACCGCTCCGCCATCTTCTGGGTCTTGGGACCGTCCCGTCCGGCGATGGTTTTGAGGCGCGTGCGCAGAGGCAGGTCGAAGAACTGGTTGATCTGGCGGTACGCGTTCGAATGGGCCTTGCCCATGAACTTGTAGCCGATCATGCCGATGGCGATAGAGGGGTTCATCTTGCACTTGAAGTTATATCACCGTATCGGTGACCTAAAATTTCAGGAAGTTTTCCTTTCGTTTTCATCAACCTGCGGCATACCGCGCCTCCAGCGGACCCTTCTCATCCCTACCATAAAAGCAGAGCTGCGGCTCTAGAAAACGTTTAGGGAGAATGAATGAACACTTTACTCTTAATTTTGCAATTATTTCCGTTGTTGCTCGAAGCCATTAAGGCCATCGAAACGGCAGCTCCGGTCGCGGACGTCGGCGCTGCGAAATTTCAGCTTCTGACAAAGACAGTGCAGTCCGGCGTCTCGTCGGCGGACTTGGCCACTGCCAAGATCACGCAGGACCAGTTCCTTTTATGGCTGCAAACCATTACCGCGACCATCGTGACCTTCTACAACATCCTGGGCATCTTCCAGAAGTCCAGCCCCGCAACGCCCGTGCCCGCGCCGGCGAGTTAACCGAAAGCCGCCCGCCAATCTCGTATCATCACTATTGATGAGCAGCACGACGCTGATTGCGGCGCAACCAACTACTGGCGCGCAGGAAATTATCGAGCTTGAGCGCCAGTACCTTCTGCAGAACTATGCGCGCTACCCCCTGGTCCTCGACCACGGCGAGGGAGCGTGGCTTTGGGATATCGATGGCAACAAATACCTGGATTTCATCGCCGGCATCGGCGTCAACGCGCTCGGTCACAATCACCCGCGCATTACTCGCGTCATTCAGGAACAGGCCGCCCTCCTGATCCACACCTCGAACCTTTACTACCACCGCTATCAAGGCTTGCTCGCGAAGAAGTTGAGCGAGGTCAGCGGCCTCCAGCGGACGTTTTTCAGCAACTCCGGAACCGAATCGATGGAGGGAGCCATCAAGGCCATTCACGCGCATGGCCGCCGCATTCAACCCGGCAAATACGAAATCATCTCGCTGGAAAATTCCTTTCATGGCCGCACCATTGGTTCGCTCTCGCTCACCGGCCAGCCGAAATACCGTGCGGATTTTGAACCCCTCATGCCCGGCGTTCGCTTCGTTCCGCCCAATGACCTTGTGGCGCTCGAGGCCGCCTTCGGCGAGCGAACCGCCGGAGTCGTAATCGAGTGGATTCAGGGTGAGGGCGGCATCTTCCCCATGACGGACGCGTTCGCGCAACTCGCGCGAAGCCTGGCCGACAAGTTCGACGCGTTGCTGGTGTTCGACGAAATTCAATGCGGAGTCGGCCGGCCCGGCCGCTACTTCAGCTATCAACTGACGCCTCAGCCCGTTATGCCGGACATCATGGTGGCGGCCAAGCCGCTCGCCTGTGGGCTCCCTCTCGGCGTCATTTGCATGAATGAGCGCGCCGCTGCGGCCATCCGCCCGGGAATGCATGGCTCTACCTTTGGCGGCAGCGCGCTCAGTTGCCGCGTGGCCCTGGAATTCTTTGAGATCCTGGACGGGCTGCTGCCCTCCATCAACCGGGTGGGTGAATATTTCCGCGCGGAACTCCGCAAGCTCTCTGCACGCTTCCCCGTAATTACAGAGGTGCGCGGCGAAGGGCTCATGATCGGCGCGCAGCTTTCCGTCCCCGGCGCGCCCGTTGTCGCCGAAGCCATGAAGCGCGGCCTGCTCTTGAACTGCACCCACGAAACGGTGCTAAGGTTTCTGCCGCCCTACGTCATCTCGGAAGACGACGTTGACCATGCCATCGGCATTCTCAGCAGCGCGCTCGCGACTTTACCAGCGACTCCATAATCTTCACCGCGTCGGCGCTCTCACGCGGCGGGCAAACCAGAGATGCTGTTCCGCGGTTCACGCAGTCCCGAAAATGAGCGAGTTCCTGCTCGAACGCATCGCCCGGCGGCAGCTTCACGGTTTCCTTCGGGCCACCGATGGGAAACAAATTCAAATCGCCCGTGGCTGAGCTATACTCCAGCACGCCGCCATCGCACAAAATCGTAAACTCCATCGAGAACGGATAATCGCCCGTCAAATGCCAGCCGCCCATCACCGCGACTGTGAACCCGTCAAAATCGAGTTCGCCCGCCAGCGTATCGATTCCGCGCTTCGGGTCAACCGCCCCGGAAGCTCTCACGCTCCGCGGCAATCCGAACACCCACCGCGCATAATCCACGTCGTGGATCAACAGGTCGAACGCTCCGCCGCCGCTGCGTTCGGGGTCGGTCAGCCATTGGCTCCACGCCGGTGCGGCGCAGCGCCTTCGAAATGTCGCTGCGCGCACCGGCCCCAGTTGCCCCACTTGTTCTTTGGCGGCGACGTAAGCCGGCATGAAACGCAACACCTGAGCCGTCATCAGAATACGGCCGCTGTGCTCGGCCTCCTGAATCACATGGTCGGCCAGTTCGCCCGTCAGCGCCAGAGGCTTCTCTACCAGACAGTGCTTGCCGGCCCGCAAACAGGCCATCGCTTCCGGGGCGTGCCGATCTGTCGGGGTGCAGAGATCCACCGCGTCAACGGCGTCATCGCGCAACGCCTCTTCGAGTGTGTGGAATGTCTTTACCCGGCTGAAATCCAAAGGCACGGCATCCCGACCCAAATTTCCACCAGTCGAGTGCTTCCCAGGGTCGCGGCTCACGACACCGTACAATTCAACGCCGGCCATGCGCGACCACACGCCCGCGTGCGTCGCCCCCATGAATCCTAAACCGCTCACCACAACCCGCATCAGCTTGTCTTCTTCGCGATCACCACGGTAATGTCGTCCGCGGGCGGCGCACCAGCCGTCCATTCCTGCACGGCATGCGCTACCGCCTGGGCGATCTGTTCCGCAGTCTCGGTTCGGTGCGCAATCAACACCTTTGCCAGGCGGTCCATATCGAACTCTTCCTCGGTCGGAGAGCAAGCTTCGGTAACGCCGTCGCTATAGATCGCCAGCAGATCGTTCGACGCCAGTTGTGCGCGCTGCTGCTCATAATCGGAGTCTTCAAAGACGCCCATGATGGGGCCGCCGCCTTCGAGCATTTCGGAGGTTCCTTTGGCCCGCACGATCAGCGGCGGGTTGTGCCCGGCGCAACTCCATTCGAGTTGGCCGCTCTGGCCGTCCAGAACGCAGGCAAATAGCGTAATAAACCGGCCCAGCGGGCAGTTCGCGGTGGTCAGGCGGTTCAGGCGGTCCATCGCGGTTTTCAACGCGCCCGGCGTCACCGGCAGTGTCTCAAACAGAGGCTGGACGCGAGCTTGCAGGGCCATCACCATCAACGCGGCCGGCATGCCTTTTCCGGAAACATCGGCCAGAATCAGCGCGGCCTGGTCTGAGCCGTCGGTGAAAAAGTCATAGTAGTCGCCGCCCACGGATCGCGAAGCCGTGTTGTAGCCCGCGATGTCGAGGCCGGGTATGGTGGGTGCGGCCGACGGAAGCGCGCCGCGCTGGATCGCCTCAGCCTGGCGCAGTTCGTGCTCCATCACTTTGCGGGCTTGCTCAATCTCCGCGAGGCGCACATGTTCGATCCGGATTGCCGCCACGTTCGCCATCACCGTGAGCAGGCTCAGATCGTCCTTCGTGAATTCGCGGTGCAGCGATGGTGAATCCACGTAGATCAAGCCCAGCACCTGATCGCGCACCTGCAGAGGCACCGCCATTAGCGTCCGCACGCGCGAAGCAATGATGCTGCGGCGGCTGCGCAGCGCGTCGTCGAGCGAGGTATCGCGTACCAGCACCGAGAGTTTCGTTTCCATCACCTGGTCGCGCACCGCCCGGCTGATCGAAAAGTTCTCGCCGCGGCTCGCCCGTTCCATCAACTGGCCGCCTTCCGACGTGAGCACGACGCCTCGGCCCGCCGACACAGCGTCAATCGAGAGATCGAGAATGATGCGGAACAAATCCGCCAGCGGCCGCTCACTCGCCAGTTCGTTGCCGGCGCGGATCAGCGCGCTCACCTGCGCCGCGCTGCCGCCGCCATGTGTGGATTCGTCGATCAAGCCATTCAGGCTGGTGACGATCTTGCCGCCCTCGGTCCTCGCCGTATCGTCGTCAATGAAAACCACGCCGCCGGCGGACGCCTTGGGAGGGTCGAAGACGATCAGCAGGTGCCCGCACGAGAGCTTGTCGTTGGGCTTCAACCGGACCGGGTCGCCCAGACGCTCGCCATTCACCAGGGTCCCGTTCTTGCTGTTCAGGTCGCGCGCGATCACATCGCGATCGGCTCGTTCAAACTCCAGGTGCAGGCGCGAGAGTCCGTTGTCGTCCGCAAAACACAGGTCCGCGTTCGAGGACCTGCCGAGCGTGGTCCGCATCGCCTCCAGAGGAACGGAGCGCTTCTTGCCGTCGGGTGTGTAGATGAGGAGTTGGGGCACGAATCCTTATCGGGGGCCGCGGTGTATCGACGGTGGATCTGTTTTCGTGTACCCAGCCGGAATCTGGAAGAGCGCTGGATCGACCGGCTTATCCGAGTAACTCGTCACTTCCGTAGTTATTTGCATCAGGGCGTCGGGTGCTCCGTTGGCCTGGGTCGCTCCGGATTGTTGCTGGCGCCGTTTCGCCAAAATGGCTGCCAGCCCCGCCAATTTGTTGCTGTCCGCGCCGCTCATCTGCGGCATCCCGGGCATCCCGCCGTCGATCGTCGTTATCGTGAATAGCGGAAGTCCATCCAGGCTTCCGGCGCTGCGATAGGCCTCGTTCATGGCCTTCATCAATTCCGGCCGATTCATCCCGGCCATTCCTCCTTGCGCGCCCTCCAGGCCCGAGGCTTTCTTATAGAACTCCCGCAGTTCCTCCGACCCGGAGATCCCGTGTGCGACATAGACGTCGTTGTGGATCGTCGTATCCACTTTGGTTCCCGACCGCTCGTCCGTAACGGTCGAGGTCATCGTCATGATCTTGTCGTGCGTTTCCTGGCCGAGAAGCGTCTTAGTATTCCCGCCATCTTTCACGTCCACCTTGAAATCGGAGACATCGACCTTGGCGCCGGAGCCGCCGAGCATGTTGCGCATCTCCTCGAAGGTCATCACGGAATAAGTCTTCTTATCGTTGTTTGTCGTGGTCACGGTTTGAGCGTCGATGTCGATGATGGTCGAGCCGGTGGCTGACGCATGCACCATTTTGCGCCCCTTGACGGCAATCGTCGCTTCCCGCGGTTCCGTCGCTTTTGACCCGGCCATTTGCATAAACCGGCCACCTGTCGTTTTAGAGGTTTGCTGGTAGCTGAAGTCCGCCAGGCAAAGGGCGGGGAGCAGGAATAGTGAGAAGCAGAGTCGTGACATAGGGTCAAACCTATCGTATGTCAACCGTTGGCGCGGTACAATGCCGGACGAACGAAATGAGCACTCAAAGGCTAAAAGGAAAAGTAGCTTTGGTCACCGGCGCCAGCCGCGGACTGGGTAAAGCGATGGCCATCGCGTTGGCTGCCGAGGGCGCGAAATTAGCCCTCGCGGCGCGCGATCGCGAGAAATTGGAAGCCGTGGCGCAGGAGACCGGCGGAAGCGTGTTCGCCCTCGACGTCACGAGCGAAGAGGAAGTGAACGCGCTGGAACCCAAGGTTCGCGAAGCGCTCGGCCCGGTGGATATTCTGATCAACAACGCCGGCATCAACATTCGCAAGAAGCTGGTCGATTTCAGCCTCACGGAATGGCGGTCCGTAATGGATGCCAACCTCACCAGCGTTTTCCTGATGTGCCGGGCGTTTGTCCCTCACATGAAGGGCCGGGCCTATGGCCGCATCGTGAATATGGCGTCCATCATGAGTCATGTTTCGCTGCCGGAGCGCAGCGCTTATTCCGCCAGCAAGACGGCGCTGTTGGGTCTGACGCGCGCTCTCAGTCTGGAGCTGGCGGCGGAGGCGATTACCGTGAACTGCATCAGTCCCGGCCCCTTCGCCACCGAGATGAATCAAAAGATCATCAACGATAAAGAATTGAATGCGCAGTTCCTGGCCGGCATTCCCGTGGGCCGCTGGGGAAGCCTGGATGAGGTGGGCGCGTTGGCCGTCTATCTGTGCTTGCCCGAAGCGGGATTCGTAACCGGGACGGACATTGTAATCGACGGAGGCTGGCTTGCGCGCTAGCGCTCTGCTGCTCCTTCTTGTTTGCGCCGCTTGCAACCGGTCCGCCGAAAAGCGCGTCGCCGTGATTCCCAAAGCGACATCGAGCGTCTTCTGGCAATCCGTCGAAGCCGGCGCGCTTGCCGCGGGCCAGAAATATCATCTCGTGGTCGAGTGGACCGGGCCGCCGGAGGAAACCGATTATAGCCGGCAGATCGAGATCCTGGATTCCATGATCGCCCGGCATGTGGACGCCATCGCCATTGCGGCGGCGGAACGCGACGCTCTCTCGAACGCGCTCGACAGGGCCGCGCGAGAGAACATCCCGGTCACCATTTTCGATTCCGGCGTGAATTCGAAAAACTATATGACGTTCCTGGCGACGGACAATTTCGGGGCGGGGAAGATGGCCGCGCGGCGGCTCGGGGAACTGCTTCACGGCAAGGGCACGGTCGCGGAGATCCAGCACGCGCCGGGAAGCCAGTCAACTGGAGAGCGCGAGCGCGGGTTCGAATCCGTCATGGCTTCCGACTTCCCGAATATCCATATCGTCGCCCGGCAATACAGCATGTCGGACCGGGCCAAAGGGATGACGGTAACCGAGAATATTCTGACGGCAAATCCCGATCTGACCGGCCTGTTCGCTTCTTCCGAACCGAGTTCGGTGGGCGCTGCTCAAGCGTTAAAGGCTCGCGGGTTGAATGGGAAGATCCGCTTCGTCGCCTTCGATTCGAGCCAGGGACTGGTGGACAGCCTGAAGGACGGAACCATTGACGCGCTGGTCGCGCAGGACCCTTTTCGGATCGGATTCGAAGCTGTCGGGACTCTGGCGGAGAAACTGAACGGCGGACAGCCGAAGAAGCTTGTGGAACTGCCCGCGACCGTAATCAGCAAGGCCGATCTTGAGAAGCCGGAGATTCACGCGCTTCTATTTCCGGATCTCAAGAAGTACCTGCCGTAGGATGTCGATAGCCGCGAGGCAATCCCCGGTCGAAACGTCGTAGTGCGTGACGGCCCTCATTTCGGTGTCGCTCACGCTGTTCATCAGCACTCCACGCAGCTTGAGAGCGCTTGAGATCAGCTTCGGGGCGACGCCCGTCCCGGCAACGTCGAAGATCACGATATTGGTTTCGACGCTTGTCGGATCGAGACGGACGCCGGGCATTTCCGAAATCGCGGCAGCCAGTAGCTTCGCGTTGGCGTGGTCGCATTTCAGCTTGGCCGGATGCTCTTCGAGCGCGATCAGGCCTGCCGCCGCCAGCACCCCGGCCTGCCGCATCCCGCCGCCCAAACGCTTGCGATACAGCCTCGCTCGGGCGGTATCCTGAGCGGTCCCGGCCAGCATGGAACCGACGGGCGCGCCCAGTCCCTTGGAGAGGCAGAACATGACTGTATCGGTGTCGCGGACGATTCGTGAGACAGGCACGCCCAGCGCTTCGGCCGCGTTGAAGACGCGCGCGCCATCCATATGGACTTTCAGCCCGCGCGCACGAGATTCAGCGCAGATTTCGTCTAGATCTCCCAGAGGATAGACGCGGCCGCCGAGCATGTTGTGCGTGTTTTCAATTTCGATGCATCCGGTGGGCGCGTTGTTATAACCGGATTGGCGAAGGCCCTTGCGGTAATGTTCCCAGCGAGGCAGACCTTGCGGAGCGGATACCGGGCGAACCAGGCAGCCGGAAAACCACGCCACCATCGACAATTCATAATCCATCAGATGGGCGCGCGCGTCGCAGACCACTTCCTGCCCGTGCTCGGTGAGCAGCTTGATGCCGATGGTGTTTCCCATGGTTCCCGTGGGAACGAACAGCGCGGCTTCTTTACCGGTAATTTCGGCGGCGCGGAGTTCGAGCCAATTGACGGTGGGGTCTTCACTATAAACGTCGTCGCCCACTTCGGCTTCCACCATGGCCTGCCGCATGGCGGCGGTGGGACGGGTTACGGTGTCGCTACGCAAATCGATCATGTGTTGAGAAAGTGCTCAAAGATTTCGTTGGAAAGCATCACGCCGGCGGGGGTCAGGCGCAGACGCGATCCGGTTTGTTCCATCAGGCCGCCAGTCAGAAATCGGTTGATCGTGGGTGCATGCCGGGCCAGTTCGCCGGGCGAGAAATCGATGCCTTCGGAGAGCCGGAGGCCGACGAAGAACTTCTCCTCTGCGGCGTCGGAGGGTTCCGCGGCCGACCTCGCGTTGGGGCTCAGGGCGACGTACTCCTCGGCGGATTCGGCATTCCGCCATCGCTCGGCCCCGTTGAACGAGTGCGCATCCGAGCCGAAGCCCACGTAAGGTTCGCGGCGCCAATACTTCAGATTGTGGATGGATTCGAACCCCGGCCGCGCGAAGTTGGAAATCTCGTAGCGCGGAATTCCAATGCGGGCGAGACGTTCCACGGCGGTTTCATAGAAGTCGGCAATGGCCTCGTTACCGGGGACGTCCCCGGCGCCGTAGCGCACCCCGCCGAGCAGAAGTTCGCGCCCCAACCGGCTGTCTTCATCAACCTCCAGCATGTAGACCGAGACATGCGGCGGCGAAATTCGCTCGATCCAGTCGAGTGATTCGGCCCAACTGCCGGCGGTCTGGCCGGGCAGACCGGAGATGAGGTCCAGGTTGAAGTTGCCGATGCCGGCAGCGCGCAGATTCGCGACATCGGCGACCACGGTTTCGGTAGTGTGCTTGCGGCCGGTGCGGGCGAGTTCATTACGAATGAAGGATTGAACCCCCAGGCTCACTCGATTGATTCCAGCGCGCACCCATCGGCCCGCGGCTTCAGGCGTGAACGAGCCGGGCGCGGCTTCGATGGTCGCCTCCCGCCAGGGGCTACCGGGGACGGCCGCAAGGATGCGATCGAGAACATCGGGATCAAGTGCGCTGGGCGTTCCGCCGCCGAGATAGACCGTGTCGGGAGCCCACTCCCAGTTGGTGGATGCAAGCTCGCGGATCAAGGCGTCCGGATATTGCGCTTCCACGTGACGGGGCAGCACTCCGGAAGCGAAGTTACAATAAGTGCACTTTTGCGCGCAAAAGGGATAAGAGAGGTAGACGCCCGCCACTGATTCGATTGTAGTGGCTACGGCCAGCAGATTCAGTTGCTGACGGAGCCGCGACCGTCAGGAAGCGGTTACTACCGTAGGGAAGCCTTGGCACCATCAGCTTACGGGTGTTTTCCAACCGCCGTAACGGCCTCGATACGGCATTGTTTGCAGGCTCAGGACTGCATCATAAATCGCCCGAGCAACCCGGTTCGCGGTCTCCAGATTGCGGTCCTCTTCAAGGTAGGAGGAGATTGCCGTTAGGTCGGATACTGCGTCGGCCGACCATTCGATTCGCATCCGCGCTGTTCTTGATGCTCCAGCCAGGATCTCACTTCTTCATCGGGAACGACTTCGCCGCGCTCCACCGCTGCCGTGCTATTTTTGACCTTCCTCTCAAACCAGTCGTTGTAGGTGACGAGATGATCCACGGCTTCTCGCAGAAGTTCGTCAGTGCCTCTTCTTGTCCGCTGAGCCAGTTCATTGAGTTTTGCTTCGGTTTCGGGCGGGAAGTGCAATTCCATAGCTACCAGTTTAGCCTCAAAGCGCCCCGCGCCAATTCCCGCGAGTCGTGGTTGGTTGTATTATCGTGTCGTGATCCGTGCATCTCTGGCACTCATGCTTTGTTGGTCTTCCTGTCAGGCGTGTGATGGCATGCGGTATAAGATTTGGATTCCACGCGACCCGTCCGCGGATGCTCTTTACCGTTTCACGCGTGGCGAGAAGGCGGGTTACATTGATCAATCCGGAAAGGTGGTCGTTGAGGCAGACCTTCGCGATCTCGGTGGAACGAGCGGATTCGAGTTCCATAACGGGCGGCTCGAAGTTGCCGTTAGCAACGGGGTGTACGTCGATAAAACTGGTAAGACCGTCATCGACAAAGGCTTTTACCGTGGGTGGGACTTTTCCGAAGGCCTCGCCGTCGCGATGCTAAAGGAGAACGGAAAATGGGGCTACATCGATACAAGCGGCGCATTCGCAATCAGCCCACGTTTCGCGTCGTCGTTGGACGACTATGTTTGGCCGTTCGAAGGTGGATTCGCCAAGATCAAGGTGAAGAGCCTTTACGGGTTCATCTCACATTCCGGCGATTTCGCAGTGTCACCGCAATTCCTGGAGGCAGAGGGTTTCCATGATGGACGGGCCCGCATTGTAGTGGACGGGCCGTGCGCCTACGCGGAAGGCGACCTCTGTGCTCCTCCTGAGTTCGTCCCAAAAGGCGCAAAAACCCAGTCCCCGCCACCACTTTGCAAGTACACTTTCATCGACGAGACCGGGCGCGTCATCACCAAACAGCGGTTTGATGGAGCGGGTGAATTCGGGGAAGGACTGGCGCCTGTCCGGATGGGGAATGTTTGGGGATATATCAACAAGGGCGGGGACTTCGTGATCGCGCCCCGCTTCCAATCGGCGGAGCCTTTCTCTGGGGACATTGCCGTGGTTTCCGAGGGTGGGTTGTTCGGTTACATCGACAAGAGCGGCGTGTACGTAATCAAGCCGCAATTCGAGTACGCGGAGAGTTTCTCAGAAGGCAAGGCGGTGGTGGGGGATCAAGACGCTTTCTGGTATATCGATCGCAGCGGCCAGCAGGCCATTCCCGGCCAGTTCGACCTGGCGAGCCCTTTCTTCAAAGGCCTGGCGCATGTGAGGTTGAACGACGAGAGCTACGCCTACATTGATCGCACCGGCCGGATTATATTCAACTACCGTCCGTAATGCCGACTCGAATTTGATCCGTAAACCAAACTGAACTATACTAAAAGACTGAACTAAGATGCCGAAACGTACTTTCCAGCCGAACAATCGGAAGCGTGCTAAAAAGCACGGTTTTCGAACGCGCATGAAGACTGCCGACGGGCGGGCGGTGATTTCCCGGCGGCGCGCGCGCGGCCGCAAGAAGCTTACCGTCAGTTCGGAGAGGTAGTTTCCTCCATCCTTTCGCGTGGCAATCAAAGCTTTCCCAAGAGCGCACGTCTCCTCCGATCCAAGGACTTCCGCAGGGTCTACGATGAAGGCATACGCCATTCATGCCGATTGTTTACCGCCTTCTGCGTTCGCGAAGCAATGGCGCAAGGTCCACGTATCGGTTTCACCACGCCGCGGGCCCTCGGCAAGGCGGTCGTGCGGAACCGAATCAGGCGACGTGTGCGCGAGGCCGTGCGCGCGCACCTGGCGGGATTGACCCCGCAATGGTCGATTGTCATCAACCCGCGACGGAAGGCTCTCGATTGCCCTTACGAGGAGATCGAGCGCGAGATCCAGAAACTGTTTCGTGGATGCAGCGAACGGTGATGGCCACCCTCGACGTATATAAAGCTGTGGTGTCTCCGTTGCTGCCGTCGGCTTGCCGGTTCTACCCCACCTGCTCGGAATACATGCGGGAAGCGGTGAGGCGTCATGGTGTGCTCGGAGGCGGCTGGCTCGGAATCCGACGGCTCGCCAAGTGCCACCCATTCCATTCCGGCGGAGTGGATCATGTCCCAGAAAAGAGCTGAATGAGCGAACGCAATCCGTATAACCCTGGTGAAGCCGAAGGCGAAATGAAGCAGCGGACGCTGGTCGCGTTTGTGCTGATGGCGCTGGTGCTGGTGGCAGTCCCCACGATTTTCAAGTCGGTGATGCCGCAGCCGCCGGTGAAGGTCGCGAAGAAGGCCGACGCAGCGTCACTGCCTTCGCCGGCGGCGCCGCCCATATCGCCAGCGAGTTCAGGAGCGCCTGTGGGAGCGCCAGCGACCGCCTGGAACGTGGCGGCTCATGGCGAGGAGTTGTTCGCGGTCGATACGGCGGTGTACCACATCGTGTTCTCAAACCGGGGCGCAGTGGTGAAGAGCTGGACCTTGAAGAAATACCTGAACGCCGCTGGTAAGCCGCTGGAACTGGTCAACGAGAAAGCCGCGGAGATCAATGACCGGTCCGGAACGAAGATCTGGTATCCGTTCTCTTTTTACTTCCGCAATAACGCGCCGCCGGTGAAGCTGGATGAGACCGCCTTGTTCGTGGGAACCCAGAGCTCCGACGGATTGTCGGTAACGTTCGACTTCGCGCAGAATGGCGTCACAGCTCAAAAGCGATTCGAATTCCAGCCCGAGAGCTATCTCACCGCGATCACGAGCACGGTGACATCGAACGGCGTTCCGGCGCCACACCAACTGGAGTGGCGCGGAGGCTTCGGCGACTATTCCGTGCAGAGCGCAAGCGGCATGCAGCATGAGATCCGCTACGACGCATCCAACTCGAAACTGCAGAACGACAACGCGAAAGCCGCGAAGGACGGGCCGGTGGAGCGCGATGGCACATTCTCTTTTGTGGGCCTCGAAGATGCGTACTTCGCGGCGGTTGTGCTTCCCGAAGGAAATGGCACCACCAACACCACGATCTTCAATGATTCTGTTCCTACCGCTTCCGACCAGAGCGATCAGCCCTTCATCGGCGACGCAGTGGGCGGCAAGGGGACGAACCAGTTCGAACTCTTCGTCGGTCCGAAGGATCTGGAACTGCTCAAGAAGGTAAACCCCAAGCTGGAACAGATTGTGGACTTCGGGTATATGTGGTTCCTGGCGAAGCCGCTCTTCCTGGCGCTTCGTTTTCTGGATCACGCCTACGTGCGCAACTATGGATGGTCGATCGTAGTGGCCACCATCTTCATCAACTTCTGTTTGTTCCCGCTGCGGATGTTCAATATGAAGTCGATGAAGAAGATGCAGGCGCTGCAGCCCAAGATCCAGGCGATCAACGAGAAGTATAAGGGGCTCGGCATGCGCGACCCCAAGATGGCGCAGAAGAACGAAGAGACCATGGCGCTGTACAAAGAGAATGGCGCCAACCCCATGGCGGGATGCCTGCCGATGCTGATCCAAATGCCTTTTCTGATCGCGTTCTATAAAGTGCTGGCGGTCTCGATTGAGATGCGCGGCGCGAACTGGATGTGGGTGACGGACCTTTCGCAGCCGGAGCACCTGCCGATCAAGGTGCTGCCCGTGGTGATGATTATCACCAGCTTCCTGATGCAGCGGATGACACCCACCACCGGTATGGACCCGTCCCAGCAGCGCATGATGATGTTCATGCCGCTGGTGATGGGCTTCTTCTTCTACAACCAATCGAGCGGGCTGGTGTTATACTGGCTCACTGGAAATTTGATGGGTATCGCCCAGCAGTATTTCTTCAATAAAACCATGGCTCCGCCGCCCGCGCCCGCAAGCGCATTTCCGACCAAGACACCCGCCAGGAAGCCGGGGCGCAAGTGAACGAACCGAAATACACGGTGACATCGATTGGTCCGGGCATTGACGCATTTCTGAAGCAGTTACTTGGCGATGCGGGGTTCGATCTGACTTATGAGATCGTGCCTGGGGATTCCTCGAACCCGGAGATTGAGAACCCCGAAGTGATGGTGAAGTTCGGCGGGCGCGACGTGGATTTGCTTTTGAGCAACCGCGCGGAACTGCTGCTGGCGATCGAGCATGTCGCGATGGAAGTTCTGCGGGTTTCGCGGGACGACCATTCGAGGCTTTCCTTCGATGCCCATGATTACCGGCTGCTGCGCATTGAGGAATTGCGCGTAAGCGCCGGCGCGGCGGCGGAGAAGGTGATCCGCACCGGCGTGCCCTTCCGGTTCAACCCCATGAACAGCCGCGAGCGGCGCGTGGTGCATCTGGCTCTGCGCAACGAAACGGCGCTGCGGAGCGAGAGCTCGGGGCAGGGAAATTTCCGGCACGTCGTAATCTATCCGGCCGGGATGGAAAGCCTGCCGGATTTGCCGCCGCCACCGCCGAGACGTCCTTCGGGTCCACCCCGGGATGGACGGGGTCCGCGTTTTGATCGCGGCGGTCCGCGGCGAAGACCGTAAGCCTTTTGGATTTATCAGACACGATCGTGGCCATCGCCACGCCTCATGGGCGCGGTGGTATTGGTTTGGTCCGGCTGTCTGGTCAGAGCGCCAAAGCCATTGCGCAGGGCATCGTTCGAACCAAGTTTCCCCTGGAATCATGGGCACCCGTTCGAGGTGAGCTGCAAGACGCGGCGGGCCGCGTTGTGGATGACGTGATGATCACGCTGTTCGCGAAACCCCGCTCTTATACCGCTGAAGATGTCGTGGAGATTTCCTGTCATGGCGCGCCCGCCGTTCTGCGGCACGCGGTGGAAAGAGCTCTTGGCGAAGGGGCGCGACTGGCCGAGCCAGGCGAATTCACGCTGCGCGCATTTCTAAACGGGCGCATTGATCTTCCGCAGGCCGAAGCGGTGCGCGATCTGATTGAAGCGACCACTCTGCATCAGGCGCGCGTGGCGGCCCGCCAGGTCTCGGGCTCCCTGGCGCGCGAAATGAAACCCGTGAAGGCCCAACTGCTGGAATTGATCGCGCTGCTGGAAGCCGGAATTGATTTCGCGCAGGACGATGTCAGCGTGGCGGGCGCCGGCGAGTTGCGCGCGCGGCTGCAGCCGATTCGACGCGAGTTGGAACGGCTGGCGGGCAGTTCCCGTTACGGGCAGGTGTTGCGTGAAGGTTTCGAACTCGCGATCCTCGGACGTCCCAATGTCGGCAAGAGCAGTTTGTTCAACCGTCTGCTGGAGCAGGATCGGGCGATTGTGACGGACATACCCGGCACCACGCGCGACGTGGTTTCGGAAGTGACGGCGATCGAGGGAATTCCGGTGCGGCTGGTGGATACAGCCGGAATTCGCGAAGGCGAAGGATTGGTGGAGACGCTGGGGATTGAGCGCAGCTTCCACGCTATGGCGGATGCGGATTTGACGCTGGTGGTGGTGGATTCTTCTGCAGGCGGCCTCGAAGCGCGCGACCGTGACCTGCTGCGTCTGGTCGCGCAGCGACTGCATGACGCGGGCGTTGCGCAGGGCGATGGCCATCGCGTTCGAGACGGTCTTGCAGAGCTCGAGCTCGGCCTCGCCGAAGGTGAAAGCGTGCTTCGCGCGCAGGAAGAGCACGCCCATGGGGCGCCCCTCGTACAGGATGGGCAGGATGGCGAGCGAGCTGAAGGCGGTGCGGTGCCCCTCGTGGCGGACGATCTCGAGCAGCGGGTGCGTGGCGATGTCGGGCACCACGAGCGGCTCGCGGCTCGAGAGCACCTGCTGGATCTCGGGGTACTTGGCCAGGTCGATGGGCAGGTCGCGCAGCTGCTCGTCGTCGCTGGCGGCGACGACGTAGCCCACGTCGCCGGCCTCGCGCACCAGGACGATGCTCACGCGGTCGACGCGGGCAACCTCGGCGATGCGCTGGACCACGGTGAACAGGATGCCCCGAAAGTCGAGGTTGGACGCGAGCGCCTGCGTGAGCTCGAGCACCAGGCGCGCGTCCTGACCCTTCTTTTCGAGGGCATCGATGGCGCCACGCAGCCGGAGCTGACCGCGGATGCGCGCCACGAGCTCGACCGGCTTGAAGGGCTTGCGCACGAAGTCGTCGGCGCCCGCCTCGAACGCCGCGAGCCGCTGCGGCTCGGCCGTGCGTGCCGACAGCACCAAGATCGGCACCGGCGACCAGGCGCGAATGGCGCTGATGACCTTGAGCCCGTCGCGGTCGGGGAGGCCGAGGNNTCGATCTGCGCGAGCGCCTCGGTGCCGGAGCCCACGGCGACGTGCGGAAGGTCGGCGTTGGCCAGCGCCTGGATGAGGACGTGCCGACTGACGGTGTCGTCGTCGACCACCAGGACGGGACCCACAGCCACGAGGCGAAGTGTACACCAGCTCCTAGAAGAGGTCGCCCTGCGGCGGAGAGCTCTTCTCCGGCTTCTCCGGCGGCTTCTTGCCCAGCGCTTCGTAGGCCTTGCGGTTGGCCAGCCGGCCTCGCAGGGTGCGACCGACGTACCCCTGCTGGACGAGGTACGGCTCGACCACGTCCTCGAGGGTGTC
>PLFE01000063.1 GCA_003136675.1 Bryobacterales bacterium | reverse complement strand
ACCCGGCCGGCGTCGAGGGGAACACCAGAGACGATTCGGGTAAAGCAGTGGGTCCTCAGACCTTCTGAAGGCGAAGCAGCGTAGACACTCGGCGCCGGAGAAAAATATGGTCGGAAAACTGGAGGCACCATGCCCATCGAGGAGTTAGTGCGTGCAGGAACGGTTCGTCCCATTGTGCGTTGGGGTGAACCAGTCATGCACAGTTCAACGCGCACGGTCGCGGAATACGGACCGCCGCTGTGGACACTGATTGCAGATATGTTTGCAACCAATCGAGCGGCCGACGGCGCGGGACTCGCGGCTCCGCAGGTTGGCGTAGACCTCGCAGTCTTCGTTTTCGATTGCTCGATTCCCGCTTCGAGAGGCGGATAGGTCTTGTCTGCAACCCGACGATAGAGTTCGCCGAACGAGGACCGAGACGGTTTGTAGAACTAGACGAAGGTTGCCTCTCACTTCCCGGGGCGTACGCCCCAACCGTACGACCCGATTTAGCAATCTGTCGGGGTCAAGATCAGTTTGGCAACGACGAGGAAGTCATTGGTACTGGGACACTTGCGCGGTGTCTCCAGCATGAAACGGACCACGTAAACGGTCTTGTATTTGAAAGTCGTCTACCTCATCGACAGCGAAAGATGCTCCACGTTCGACACGAACGAAACGCATGGCGATATCCAGAGGACTGGCCTGTCACTCAAGCTGAGTAGTTCGGCGAAACCTCGGTTACCCGGGCCCATTGTCGGAGGCCCAAGTAAGTGAGGCGGTTTTCGACGCCAATACTTTTATAGCTATGACATGAAGTTGAGACGCCATCCATCGATAGGGGTCGGTATTGCCCGCTCGATCTTCCGCTTCCAACGAAAGGGGTCACGCGCCAAGGTGCCCAGGTGGACCACGGTTTATGCTCCAGAAAATGGGATTTCACTTACCCAAGTCGCTACAAGACGGAGTCCCTCCGATGATCGTTGGCGCCTCTATTGGTGGATACGTTGGATGGCTGACTACGGCGCAATCACAGGAAGCGGTCCAGCCCGTTGCCTACCTGTCGCTTCTCCCGATCGTGTGCATTGTCGTTTTCGTTGTCTCCGCAATTCTTTGGTATCGGCGAGGTGCAATTAAAGATAACGAGGACGCAGCGCGGGACCGAAAACTAGATGATCTACACGGACATTTTTTTCCTGCCCCGGCACCCGAAGCAATTGCAGAAAGTGGTTTAGACGTCGCAAGAGGCGTAGGAAGTTCATTGTTACTAAATCCAGGGGACACATTTTCCATGGCCATCGGTGCCGGACCTGCAATCCTCACGGTGCCCTCCGGGGGACGATTCGGCCCAGATGCCCCGGAAACCCTCGAGTTCCTTCTCGACAACGGCCAGCACAACTTCACGCTCCCGGATGGCGGAAAGGTCACCATCATCCCTTCCGGGACGGGCCATTCGGAGGCCATTGGGTTGGCCTAGACGCCGTTATCGCAACTGAGCAAATCGAGGTTGACGCCGAGTTCTTTGCGCCAAGATAAGCCTGAATCGCAGGATCATTTCGCCATCGAATTCAAGAAATCTCTCAGGGATACGCCGTTCGTCGCCACTGAAGTTCGGGCATCGGCAAGGACGTCAAGGTGATGAGCCAAGGCGTATGCGAAGGGTTCATCTTCCTCGCCGATACTCTTCGTACTCTCGCCTAGGACCACGCCTATGACCTCGAAGGGGTCTCGACGGAAGAGTGGGGATCCGCTTGACCATCGAGGGGCGGGCATATCCAGTTCATACACTCGTGATGGTTGGTGGCTATGGAGGTCGTCCATCATTTCCGACATCACGTACCCCCGAAGCACCCGTGCCTGCGTTTGAATCAAGGTGGTGCCCGTATCCGGGTTAACCGTGTTAGTCGGAAGCGGATAGCCGCAGGCGACAACATCTTCTCCCCATCCCGCCGCCTCGTCAGCCAATCGAAAACCGTATCGGAGTTCGATGTTGACTTGAGCCAGTGCGAGGTCAGAACCATTCTCATCACGAGCAAGGTCATTGAGAATGGCGACGCTAGCATCGCGCTCGCTGCCCGTTTCTATAGGCACTCCAAACACCTCGTCGTCCGGCAGTGGTTCAGCTACGCAGTGCCAGCAAGTGACGAAAACGCCTGCCCCAAAAGTGAACCCGGTCCCGACGGCCATCAGGGGTTGGTATCTATTGGCGCCCAGCACCTTGAACCGGACCACGGGTTTCACATATTCGCCAAAAATGTGTCCGATCATCCGGCTGTAATTCTCCATGAATACTCCTCGAAACAGACGATTTTGATTATTCGGGGTTAGCGGGTGTTCCCACCGGTTGCAGCCACACCTTGTCGTCCTCGACGCTAACGACCACGAACGGCACGTCATTGATGTTGAGTCCGAACCCAGGTACGGCGGCGTGAGGCGGTAACGGTGGCATCCCTGGCCAAGGTTCGGTGGCACCGACCAGCCACACTTCCTTTGCCAAGTGTTTGTCGGGGTATACAGCCACTTCGAACGCGATCACTTCGGCAGGCGTTGAGTCACGATGGTACAAGTGATTTTCGTCGCAAAAGACTGTGACCTGGGCCGCTAAGGTCCCGAAACCAACCCACTCTCCGCCACATTG
>PLFE01000120.1 GCA_003136675.1 Bryobacterales bacterium | reverse complement strand
AGGTCGCAGCGTCCCATTCGAGATGGCGCGAGCGGCTTGCCTTGTCATCAGTGCAGCTCTCGTTAAGACTCAGCCGGGAAAATCGTTTGGCTTTGAATGTTGCCGTTGTCCTTGGGTTGGAACTGCGGGCGCGGGCGGGATTTTGGAACAGGCTGTCTGTGCCACCNNGCCACCTCTGCCTTGATCAGACTTCTTTGGGGGGAATCCCGAGGGCTTTCATCTTGCGATAGAGGTTGCTGCGCTCCAAACCGAGCAACTCGGCGGCGCGGGTGACGTTGCCGCCGGTCTCTTCCAGCTTCTTGATGATGTAATCGCGCTCGAAGGCATCGCGGCCCTCATGCAGACTGGCGAAACCATCCATGGTGCGGGGCGGGGCCTGACGCTTGGCGGATGGGAGCGGGATGTGCCGGGCGTCCACGCGCACTTGCGGATTGAGAATCACGATGCGCTCGATGAGGTTGCGGAGTTCCCGAATGTTGCCCGGCCATTGATAATCCTGGAGCACCTGGTAGGCGGCGGGAGTGAATTCCTTCGGCTTGCGGCCATAGGCGCGGGTGAATTCGCGGAGGAAGAAATCGGCCAGGAGCGGAATGTCTTCCGCGCGGTCGCGCAAAGGCGGCACATGGAAGGGAATCACATTCAAACGGTAGAACAGGTCTTCCCGGAAATTGCCGCGCTCGATCTCACTCTCGAGGTTTTTGTTGGTGGCGGCGATGACGCGTACGTCCACCTGGACGGCTTCATGCGCGCCCACCGGTTCGAAGCGCTGCTCTTCCAGGGACCGCAGGACTTTGGCCTGGGTGCGGAGACTCATGTCGCCCACTTCATCCAGAAAAATAGTGCCCGCATCGGCCTTCTGAAACTTACCGGTTTTGGTTTCCTCCGAGCCGTTGAAACCGTTTTTGACATGGCCGAACAGCTCGCTTTCGATCAAATCCTCTGGAATGGCGGCGCAGTTCACTTCCACGAAAGGGTGCTGCGAGCGCGCGCTCATGGCGTGGATGGCATGCGCCACCAGTTCCTTGCCGGTGCCGCTTTCGCCATAGATCAACACACGGCCGTTGGTAGCGGCCATCAACTGCATCTGCTGCCGCAGGGCACGCATGGGAACGCTTTCTCCGATGATTTTGTACTTCGAATCCTCATCGCCGCGGAGCCGGGTATTCTCCAGCTCCAGACGCCGGTTGGCGATGGCGTTTTTCACCACCACGGAAATCTTCTGGATGGTGAGGGGCTTTTCGAGGAAATCGAATGCGCCCAATTTGGTGGCGCGGACGGCCGTATCGATGGAGGCGTGTCCCGAGATCATGACCACCGCGGGCCGGTCTTCGAAGGGAATTTCCTGGATGCGGCCGAGGGTATCGAGGCCATCCATCCCGGTGAGCCAGACGTCCAGCAGAACGACGGTGTAACTGCGCCGCGCGAGAGCATCCATGCATGCTTCCCCGCTGGGCACGGTTTCCACTTCGTAACCCTCGTCTTCCAGAACGCCGCCGAGAGACTGGCGAATCCCCGGCTCGTCGTCCACGATGAGGATGTGGCTTTTCATGCCGGGACCACTAATTCGGCCGGAGTTTCGACCAGCACCGGCAACTCGATGGTGAAGCGCGTTCCCGCGGGCTGATTATCCTCGACGCGAATTTCGGCGTGATGGTCGGAAAGAATGTGGCTGACAATGGCCAGCCCCAACCCCGTTCCGCGGCCTTTGGTGGAGAAATAGGGGAGAAACAGCTTCTCGCGCTGCTCTTCCGTTACGCCGCAACCGGTGTCGGCAAACACCAGTTCCACGGTGCCCGCGAGGCCCGCCTGGGTGGCGATGTAGAGCCGGCGCACCAGCGATTCCTGCATGGCTTCCGCGGCGTTATCGACCAGGTTCACCACCACGCGCTTGAACTGTTCACGATCGACCATCACGGGCGGCAGATCGGGTGCGAATTCGGTGTGCACGGCGATGTCGTCCAAACGGCCGGCGAACACGGCCAGGGCGCTTTCCACCACTTCGTTGAGATCGCCGCGAACGAGTTGCGCGGCGGGGAATCGAGAGAGTTGAGAAAACTCATCCACCAGCGTCTTGACCGACTGGGCTTCGCTGACGATGGTCTCGGTGCATTCGTGGAGAATGCGGGCGGCTTCACGAGGCAAATCGAGACGCGCGAGCTGACGGGCGACGCGCTCGGCGGAAAGCACGATGGGGGTCAGGGGGTTCTTGATCTCATGCGCGACACGGCGGGCCACTTCATTCCAGGCGGAGGCTTTCTGGGCGCGTAGCAGTTCGGTGGTGTCTTCGAGGACGATGACGAAACCCGAGGTGAGCTTATCCTCCAGAGCGGAGACGGTGACCGCGAGGCTCTGTTGACGGCCGTTGCGGCTCTCGAACTGGGCCGTGGCGAGGCCGGTGCGGCGGGCCCGGTTCATCAGGTAACGGATCTCGCCCGATTCCTCACGCGTGAACAGATCTTCGATGCGTACGGCTCTTTCGACGGCATGCGCGGAAAGGATGCGCTTCAAGGGCTGGTTGACGCGTTGGATGCGTCCATCCGCGCTCACTGAGATCACGCCGGTGGGAATGCTTTCAAGGATGGCTTCGGTGAACCGGCGGCGCGCTTCGAGTTCGCGGCTGTTGGCTTCCAGCTCCTGAGTCATCTGATTGAAGCCGCGAACCAGGCTGGCGAGCTCGTCAATGGCGCGGACCCTGACGCGGTATTGCAGATTGCCTTTACTCACCTGGTGGGCGGCGTCGATGAGCGCGGCGATGGGGACGCTGATCTGGCGCGCGAGAAACAGCGCGATCCAGGTCGCCACGAACAGGATGAAGAGGGCGATGAGGAAGAGCATCATGATGGCGGTTTGCCGGACGCTCTTCTGGTTGGCGGAGAGGATGGAATAATCCTCATTCCATTTATCGATCAAGCGCTGCTTGGCGGCGACATCGAGGGGCATCAGCGACGCAATCTGGACCGTGCCGATTTCCTTTCCTCCGATGTTCACTGGGGCGCGCGCCACGGCCACATCGGGCCGCTGCGCGCTGGGCATGCGCCCCATGGTGAGAACCGGCAGCCCCGCGCCTAAAGGGATGAGAGCAGCGGCCGAAATATTCTGCTCGATGCAGAAGCGTGAAAGGTAATCGTGCGAAGCGACGCCGCCGCCGAGCAGAAGACGAGTCTCCGGCATGGCGGCCAGCAGGAGAGCCTGCGCCTGAACTTTGTCGTGCATTTCATGGCGCATGGCATCGCTGACTTCCTTGATGATGACCTGCTCGCCTTCCACCGGTTTGACAAACCACTTGGCGAGGTTGCGGTTCATCACCTCGACCGAATAAACCACCATGAAGAAGACGGGCATGAAGCTCAGCGCCAGCGCGCCAATCACCAGCTTGGTTTTGATGCGCGAGCCTTCCCGGCTTTGCCGGTGCTCGATCAGCAGCTTGACGCCGGTGCGGACGAGGATGAACCCCAGGGTGACAGTGAGGAGGAAAATGAGCGTCGAGACGGCCCAGAAGATGAGCGTGGTTCCGGGACCGCTGGGCGACGGGCCGACGGTGAACGAGCCCTGGGAGACCACCAGCGCGATCAGGATGATCAGCAGACCGATGCCGGATCCGTAAATGACTCTCTTCCGCATGATGGATGCAAAGCAGCTACGTTTTAATTGTAGGGGAGCAACTAAGGACAACCGGCGACTAACCTTCGCAGGTTAGCGGCGCAGATGCGGCTGGCTTCGAGTTTGTCTCCGTGCGGACCGGTCCAATGGGTTTCGAGGTTGATGTCGCCGGTGTATCCGGAACGGCGCAGGGCGGTGATTTGCTCTGTCCACTGAACACGACCGTCGCCCACAGCCAGCCACTGGGGTCCGGCGCTCGAGACACGGCAATCTTTGGCATGGACGTGGCCGATGCGCGGCATGGAGAGGAGCGCGAGACCCTTGAGCGGATCTTCCCCGGCCAGGAGGGCGTTGGCCGGATCCCATACCAGTTGCAGATTGGGATGATCCACGGCGGCCAGGACGCGCGCCGATTCGAGGCCCGTGGCGATGTTGCAGGCGTGCTCATTTTCGAGTCCGATGGCGACGCCATGTTCCGCAGCCTGCCCGGCGAGGGCGCGTAACGCAGTGACAACGCGTTCGAATACGGCTTCGGGGTCTACGGTACGCCAGTAAGAGAAGACACGCACGATTTTCGCGCCACTGCGCGCGGCGATTTCGAAAGCGCGTTTGGCGAGGCGCGGCTGGTCATCGTACGTATGGCGCGAGGCGAAGACATCCTGCTGAAAGCGCGCGTCGAGACTGGGCGCGTTGGGCAGCGTGCATTTCAGCAGCGGCGATGCGATGGAATCGATAGCCAGCTTTTGCTTGTCGAAGATGGCCAGAGCGCGATCGAGTTCGGCGTCATCGAGGTCGAGAATGTTCCTGCCCCAGAGGACGCGCAGCTCGGCGGTTTCGAGCCCGGCGGCACGCATCTCGATTGCCGCGATTTCAGGGTCGGGCGAAAACTCGTCGGTAATTGCGCCGATTCTCACCGTATTCGTTCCAGCTTGCGGTAAAGGGTTTTTCGTTCGATGCCGAGGATTTGGGCGGCGCGGCTTTTGTTGCCGCCGGTGGCCGCAAGGACGCGCCGGATCTGCTCCGCTTCGGTATCGGCGAGGGATTCGCCGCCGGTTTCGCGCGGTTCGGTTTCGCGCACGGCATCGAGCACCGCTTCACTATCGATGCGGCCCTGCGGCGCAAGAATGGTGAGCCGCTCGATGAGATGCTGCAACTGGCGGACGTTGCCAGGCCATAACTGCTCCTGGAGAACTTTCACGCCGGAATCGGTGAGCTTGACGTCTTGCAGGTAGCGATCGTTGTAACGCTTGAGGAAGTAGCGGGCGAGGAGAGAGATGTCCGGACGGCGATCGCGCAGCGGCGGGATGGTGACGCGCACTACGTTCAGACGGAACCAAAGGTCTTCGCGGAAGCGGCCATCCTCCACCATCTTCTGTACATCGCGGTTGGTGGCCGCGAGGACGCGCACGTCCACCGGCCGGCTGCGCGATGCGCCCACCGGACGCACCTCGCGCTCCTGCAGGAAGCGCAGCAACTTGAGTTGGAAGTTGACATCGATGTCGCCAATTTCATCGAGCAGCACGGTGCCCTTGTTGGCCGATTCGAAGACGCCGATGCGGTCGCGGTCCGCGCCGGTGAACGCGCCACGGAGCGCGCCGAACAGTTCGCTTTCGAGCAGGGACGGCGCGATGGCTCCGCAATCCACCGGCACGAACGGCATGGAGGCGCGCAGGCTGTTGTGATGAATCATGCGGGCGATCATCTCTTTGCCGGTGCCTGTTTCGCCTTCGATCAACACGGTGGCGTCGGTGGGCGCCACACGCGAGACGGTTTTATAGATGTCGATCATGGCGGACGACGTGCCGATCATTTCGGTCAGCGGCATGGCATCGTCTTCAAACTCGCCGTCTTCATCCGGCGATTGGTCGCGGGTGGCTTCGGCGCGCTTCACGGTTTCGAGAATGCGGTCGAGTTCAAACGGCTTGGCGATATAGTCGAACACCCCACCGCGGGTGGCGGCCATCACGGTTTCCATGGTTCCACGCGCGGTCATCAGGATAACGGAGCAGCCGGGGTCTTTGGTGCGGGCGGCGCTCAAAACGTCGAGGCCGGTGCGGTCGTCGATGTAGATGTCGGAGATGACGATGGGGTAAACGCCGGCTTTCAGATGATCCAGCGCTTCGCGCGTGGTGGATACCGCATCCACCGTATAGCCTTCCAATTCGAGAAAAGTGGCGATGGTATTGCGGACGGCCGCGTCATCCTCAACTACTAAGAGCCGTTGCATAAGTTAATTGGGCAGGGGTAACACGAGAGTGAACCGCGATCCCTTCCCTGGAGTTGAATCTACCAGAATAGATCCGCCGTGTTGCGCGACAATCTGTTCCACGATGGAAAGGCCGATACCGGTTCCGGCTTCTCCGGTCGCTTCGGCTTTTCGCGTTCGATAAAACCGGTCGAAGACGCGCTTGACCTCTTGTTTATCCATTCCAATTCCCCGATCTTCCACCCATAATCTTAATTCGCCGCGAGCGCGACCCCCGGAAACGACGACACGGGTCTCGGGCGGCGAATACTTCACGGCATTCGTCAGCAAGTTGTAGACCGCATATTCCATCAACTCGCGATCGCCGCTCAAGTCCACATCGGGGACGGCTTGCGCTCCGATGACGATATTTTTCCGTTCGGCGAGGGGTTGCGCGCGGGTGACGCACTGATCCACCAATTCGGTGGCCGAGAAGTGTTCCCGCTTCAACTCCATCTGGCCGGCGGAAAGGCGCTCGACATTGAGGAAGGTTTCGATCATGCGGGCGAGGCGCTTGGATTCGGTGTTGATGAGGCCGGCGATCTGCTTGCGTTTCTCATCGGGCAGGGCATAGCGGGTGATGAGTTCGCTGGAACCCTGGATGGCGGTGAGCGGCGTGCGCATTTCGTGGGTGACAAACTGCATGGCGCGTTGATAACGGGCTCTCGATTCCGTTGTTTCGACGAGGATGCGGCCCGTGAAGAAATGACGCCACGACGCGGCCGCGACTACGGCGAGCCACGCGCAGAGAACGCCGGGCATATAGGGAAACACCGTGCCATAAGTAAAAGTCACGTAGGGGAGTATGTGCGTGCAGGCCAGCAGGAGCGCGGCAAGGGCGGTGGCCCGCCAGCCGCCGGCGAAAGCATAAATCAATCCGGCGCAAGCGACTAAGACGGCGCAGAACAGTAAGACCAGCGAATCGGAAGCGTCGGTGAGGAAGAGCTGGTGGGCGATGGTTTCAAACGCGTTGGCATTCATTTCGACGCCGGCCATGGCAATGCCACCGGAGAAAGGAGTCATCCAGCGATCGCGCATGGCGGTCTGCGCGGTAACTCCGGCGAAGACCACTTTGCCCGCATAGGCGGCGGCGAGTTTTGGATTTTCGACTAACTGGGCGACAGAGTATCCGGGGATGCCTCCGCGAGCGGGGGGAACATAGCGGATGCGGATCATGGGCGCATCACCCGCTTCTTTCCGGTGTACGGGAATGGTGACGCCGCCTACCTCGAGAGAGCCGGGCGATTCGGTGACCTGGCCGCCGCGGCTGGCGCGAAACGCTTCGAGAGCCAGGGCCCAATGGCGGGTGCGGCCGGCGACCTTTTCGAGCGGCAGGGAACGGCTGACCGCGTCATAACGATCCAGGTCAGCGGAAACGTGACCCACACCGGCGGCGAGCGCGCGAAAGCGCGGGATGGGGTCGTCCCACCGGTCTTCGGT
Organism: Bryobacterales bacterium; assembly: GCA_003136675.1. Classification (GTDB taxonomy): domain Bacteria; phylum Acidobacteriota; class Terriglobia; order Bryobacterales; family Bryobacteraceae; genus Bog-113. The sequence goes on along the minus strand of PLFE01000120.1, from coordinate 35,302 downwards.
GAGCAGATCGCTGGAGAGGACGACGTTCGGGACGGTGCGAAAAGCCGTTTCGAGTTCGTCGTCCGCGGCGTTGGGCTCGGCCAGAATGATATCGACGGCGATGGCCCTGGGATGCGCTGGGGCGATGATTTCGATGCCGCGCGCGAGGGCTTTGCGGATGCCGCCGACGCCGCCGAACTGGTTCAGCGTCTGTTCGTCAATGCCGAGAACTTCGGTTTCGAGCGGCCATGCGGCGGGCATGTGCAGGCGGAAGAAAAAATCGTAGACGGAATTGTCGATGCCTTGCGCCGGAACGGTCCAACTCAGCAGGAGCCCAAGGATGCCGGCGGTGGCGAGCAGTGCAACGTAGGCATAGCGCTCCCGTGTGGTGGTTTTCACTTCCGTAACTATTATGATTTAACGCGCAGCGGGGTTTATTGCACGAGGACCGAAGAGTTGGTGACGAGGCCCGTCGTCTGGCCGCTGGAATCGTATTTGAAGTTGGCGCCGCCCACGAAGGAGATATCCTTCGCCACCAGCGCTGTGGCGGAGTTGGCCTGGCTTGTACCATTCGAGTACGAAATCGATGTGGTGGGGAAGTACAGCGTGCCGGACAACTTCATATTTGCTCCACCGGCGAAAGTTGCCGCGGTGGAAGACGTGATGGTTCGATCCTGATCGAACAGGATTCCCTGGTACGTTCCCGACGTGGGGGCCGAGAACGTGATGTTGGAACCATTGTCGAAAGTGACTGAGCCGTAGCTGGAGTTGGTGCCCGTCACATAGAACGTGACGCCGGCGCCGGTTACGGTGGAGCCGCCGGCGATATGGAAGTTGCCGCCATTGACGATGTAAGCGCCCGGACTGATGGTGGCGTTGGTGCCGTTGGCAATCGTAATGCCTCCGCAATAGGTGCCCGGATAAAGCGTCGTGCTTCCACCCCCTTGTCCGTTCGGGCCGGTGGCGACGTAGTTGGTGTAATTGCAGGAAGACGGAACCGTGGGTGAAGGGAGGGAACCGAGAGGGTCCGCCTGGGCGACTTTGCCGGTCTGTGGCAGCGGAGACATGCTACCTCCGTTGTTCATTGTGTAACCGCCGACGGTGGAGATTCCGGAGGTGTTGATGCTGGCCCCCCCAGTGACGCTGATGGAGGTCGAGCTGCTGCTGTTGACGGCGATGCTGCAGCCCACGGTGATGGACGCGCCATTGTTCGCGGTAAGCGCCCCTGCGCCCGTGGGGTCGAGAATGTAAATGCAGTTGGGCGCCACCTGGGTGGCGACGGCCGCGGTGGACTGCGCCGCGACAACCATCACGCTGCGCCCTGCGGCCATGGAGAACAAGGAGGGGATATTCCTGGTGACAGTGGCGGTCAGATAATACGAAGTGCTCATCCCCGGAGCCGAACCGGGCGTGCCTGTGCCGGACGCGACGCTGAGGCTGGATTTTGAATCCACCCCAAAGCCGTTCGCCTCACCGTAGACGCATGCGGTTTGAACCGTGGTGGTGGGGCTTCCGATGTTGGTGGGACAAGTCGTACTAGCCTGACAAACCACGGTTGCGCCACACGAGAGACTCCCGTTCGCGATGGCCGCGGCAACACCAGCCTGGGCGGCGGAATCCGCGGCCGTCTGGGCGCACTGCTTCTGAAAATAGTCCCATCCCAGATCGACGGCCAGCCCGAGCATGCCGCAGATTACGGTGAGGCCCATGGTAACGGTGAGCATGGCCTGACCTTGTCTGAGATTGCGCTTGAGAATCGTCATTAGAATTGAACCGCCTGTGTGGTTGTGGCGCTGAAATTGGGCGACATCAGCGCGCTTCCGCCGCCCCCGGGAGTCATCATCGCCCAGGCGCTTTTGAAGTGATACCTAGCCGATACCGTGATCGACGCGCCGGGCGCGGCCGCGGCTACGGGCGGCCAAGTGGCCGCATTCGAAATGCACGAGTTTACGGGATTGCAGGACACCGATCCGCTTTGCGAGGTGAGCGTGAGCGTGAGGTCGGTGGAGTTGGTGGGCAAGCCGGCGCCGGCCGAGATGAAACTGCCGACCACCTGCCCCACCGTCACCGAACAGGAGTTTGTACCGCCAGAGCAATCGCTGCCATGGACCACCGCGAACCGGCCCGCGCCGCGCACGGCGTTGGCGAGCGAATGATAAGCCCACATCCCCCTGGCCATCTCAACGGTTGAGACCATTACGAAGATCATCGGAATGGCTACCAGCGTGAACTCAACCATGGCGCTGCCGCGCTTCGCGATTCTCATGTTCGGACTTTCATTTCAACGGTTCGGGATATTGTGGGCCGCCCGGAAAGCAAGCCGGGAATGGGGATCATCTGCATGCAGGTGTAGGTGACGGTTACCGATGCGGCGGCCTTTCCGTCCGGACCGGTGACCGCACTGGCGGTTACCACCAAAGGCGGAGCGGCGCAGGTGGTCACGGTGGCGCCGATATTCGGTACGGCGCTGAAATTCGCGAGAACGTAATTGCATGCGCCGGCGGAATCGCTTGCCGTGGTGGTGGATGTGGAAGCATAGAGAGCCGCGCCACGGGTAGCGTCCTGGGTGACGATGAGCGCATAGGAGAAGAACCCCCAATCGTAGGCGCCGACGAGAAGAAAGATGAGGAAAGGCAATACAAACGCGGCTTCCACCATGGCCGCGCCGCGCTGGACGCCTTGTTTTCGTTTAAAATCCATTACAGACTCGCCGTTATTGTTGTTCGGCAATTACCCGAGATAACTATAGGGCGAATCCTGGTTTTTGTTCAGACGAGCCTGACGTTGCGTTCGATGGACTTGATCACGGAATCCATCTTGCCGTCCCATACTTGTTTGGCCATGCTGAGGGTGAAGCCTTTGGCGGTGTGGAATGGGACGTGCGAGGGCAGCGAGAGGGCGAACGGGTCGACCACGGCGTCCACCACCACGGGACCGCCTTTATGCCGCAGCGCCTCGGTGAGGGCTTCCCGCAAATCACCGGGTTCTTCGATGCGGATGCCCTTGGCGCCCATGGCCTCGGCGACCTTGGCGAAGTTCGGGTTCTTGAAATCGACGCCGAACGGGACGACGCCGGCTTCCTGCTGCTCGATTTTGACGAAGTCAAGCGATTCATTGTTGAGGATGATCTGAACCACGGGCGAGCGTCGCTGGACTTGCGTCAGCAGGTCACCAAGGCCGAGCATGGTAAAGCCTCCATCGCCGCACAGGGCGATGGTCTGGCGACCGGGGAAGGCGAGTTGCGCGCCGAACGCATTGGGGGCCGCGTTGGCCATGGACGCCCAGGAGAACGAGCCGAAGATCCGCCGGTTGCGGCCGCCCTGAATGTGGCGCGAGATCCACATGCAGGCGGTTCCGGTGTCGGCGAAGAACAAGGCGTCGTCCGCGGCAAGCTCGCTCAACGTGGCGGCCAGGTATTCCGGACGGATGGGTTTGATCTGGGGCCCTTTCTCGACGTAATGCTGCAGGAGTTCGTGGAACGATGCCGTTGCGGCGATGTGCTTTTCGAGAAAGCGCCGGTCGGTTTTGGGGCTGACTTTGGCGAGCAGCGCGGTAATGGTGGTTTTGACGTCCCCCACCAGGGCGAGGTCCAGAGCCGTCCTGCGGCCGAGATGTTTGGCGTTGCGGTCGATCTGGACCTTTTTTACATTGCTACCGGGCAGAAACTCCGAGTAGGGAAAGTCGGTACCGAGCAAGAGCAAAAGATCGGCATCGTGAAGGGCCTGATAAGCGCCGCCGTAGCCCAGAAGGCCGGTCATTCCGACCGCGTGTGGATTGTCATGTTCCAGCCATTGCTTGCCGCGCAGGGAGTATCCGACGGGCGCCTGCAACTGAGCGGCAAGTTCGAGAACCTCATGACGCGCGTCGCGGCATCCATCGCCACCGAAAATCGCTACCTCGGGTGACGCGTCGATCATGGCAACGAGCTTGTCCAGATCCGCGCCGGCTGGGCTATAGACGGGCGTAGCGGGGATGGCGAGCTCGACAGGAAAGTGTTTGGGCGCGTCGGATGCGGCGATGTCGCCGGGCATCGAGATCAGGGTGGGTCCTTTGTCGACAACGGCCGTCAGAATGGCGGTGGAGAAAACGGCGCGCGCCTGTTCCGGATTGACAACCCGACCAATATAGAGACACGCGGTATCGAAGAACTTATAAGGGTTCAGCTCTTCGATGGCGGAGGTATCGATCAGTTTGGTATCCACGTCGCCGGCTATGGCGATAATGGCGGCCCCTTCCTTGCGCGCATCCATCAGGCCATTGAAAAGGTGCGTGACGCCGGGGCCGGCGGTGCCGCAAACCACGACGGGGTTACCGGTCAAGTAGGCATCGGCGACGGCGGCGAAGACCCCGTATTCTTCGTGACGAACGTGGATGAACTCCACCTTGCCATTGCGCCGCAGCGCGTCAATCACAGGATTCAAGGCGTCCCCGACGATACCGTAGCAGCGCTTGACGCCGGAGTTGGCCAGCATCTCCCACATTACGTCCGCAACGTTTTGTGCCATGGTTTGGATTATAGTGTTTGGGCGGTAGGATTTTGCCGCCAGCGATGGCGAAATCGTGCGCAACGATACCTGGCGGATTCGGGTGAAAGTTAGGCGGTGCGCTGCGCCTGCTGGATGAGTTCGATGATGCGGGAGCGGCTCCAGGTATTGAAATGGTGCTGCTCGCCGGAACGGCACTTGACGATCAAACCAGTGGGGACGATGCCCAGCGAATTGGAAGGGGATGCTTCCAGAATGTCATGGATGGCGACGGCGAACGGCTCCCTTTGAAAACTCAGGATATTGGCTTCGAAGAGGAATCGCTGGGTGGTGATGGTGATGCGGCCGCCAACCCCTTCGATCCCCCGCATCAGGCTGGCGGTGAATCTCCCTAGAATCTGCTCCTGTTCGCTGAGCGGGTTGAACTGGGAAGGAACAATCGCATCGCTCCAGGATGATACGGAATTCCAAGCGCGGGAAGGCACTCCCCGAGGATTCGGTAAAACGGGCGGCTTATCCGCGGGCGCCACTTTTTGAAGAGAGATCAAAGCCGCCATCAACTTAGCCACCGCGACAGGCGAAGCACCTTGTCTGAAGTCGGCATATTCGAGGTTGCGCAGCGAAACGGGGAGTTCCATATCGGGCGACATCAGAACGGGAACGACGGATTTATGCAGACTGGCCGATGTGGCGAACTCCCACTCACACCACTCCGAGCTGATTGACGCCGGCGTGAGAGCGTACACGAACGCATCGCAACCGGCGATCTGTCCTCCCAGTTCGGCCTTCCAATCCTGCCCCGGCAGGAGTTCCTGATCGAAGAGCACTTTGTGGCCGCCAGCGGTGAGGATCTCCACCAACTGCATCACGTTCGGCAGGTTGTCATGCGCGTAGCTGGCAAACAAAAGCATAAGTCTCTGGCCGATCCTATCTATATCATCTACACGATCTATACGTTCTATTACGATAGAATTTGCGGCATGGTGCGTCCCATTTGCTTCATGATTATGCCTTATGCGACCAAGGTCACGGGGGCGGCGGCTGGAAGCGGAGCGCCGGACAAGGTGAATTTCGACCGCCTCTGGGATGCGGCGCTTCGGCCCGCAATCGACCAGGCCGGTTACGAGCCGGTGCGGGCAAACGAGGATATTGGGGCTCTCATCATCGAGGAGATGATTGAGCGGCTCGCGATTTCGGATCTGGTGCTGGCGGATGTTTCGATTCCCAACGGTAACGTCTACTACGAGGTGGGGATCCGTCACGCCGCTCAAAAGAGCGGATGCATCATGACGGCGGCGGACTGGGCCAAGCCGCTGTTCGACGTCAACCAGATGCGCCAGATCCGCTACCCGCTTCCCGCCGAGTCCATTTCGGACGAGACCGCGGCGGAGATTATCAAGATCGTGACGGCTGCGATTCCCGTGATGAGCGCGGGCGACTCGCCCTTCTACCAGGTTTTCCCCAAGTACCCGAACTACGATCCGGCGCGCGCTACGGCGTTTCGGCAAAGCCTGGAAGATCTGTCGCGATTCCAGGCGGACATTATCGCGGCGCGTTCCGCCACGGGAGAACAATGCCGCATACGCGCCTTGGAGCTTCGCAAGCGCTACTATAGCGGCGGACCCGTTCAGAAAGCGGTGGCGATCGAACTCCTTTACACGCTCCGCGACTGCACCGACTGGGATACGACGCGCCAGTTCATCGATACTCTGCCCGATGACCTGCGGAACTCGGCTCTGGTGAAGGAGCAGCGGGCGCTGGCGCTGTCGAAATCGGGCGATCACGATACCGCCATTGGGGCGCTTCGCGAGCTGATCCTGAATTCGGGCGATTCGTCCGAACGGCGCGGACTGCTTGGTGGCCGGTACAAGAAGAAATGGGCTGCGAGCAAGAATGCGGCGGATCTGGACAGGGCCATCCTGGAATACGAAACGGGGATGAAGCTGGATCTCAACGATTACTATCCGGCTTCCAATCTTGGCCGGCTCTACCGGACGCGGAAGCGGAAAGGGGACGAGGACAAAGCGCGCATCTCGGCAGCCGTCACGCTGACGGCTTGTGAGCGCGCACGGCTGCGGAAATCGGAGGATGAATGGCTGAACCCCACGCTGCTGGGCGCGGCGTTTGACGCCGGAGACGCCGATAAAGCGCAGGAACTGGCGGAACAGGTGAGAACCGACGGGCCGTCCGCATGGAAACTGCAGACCACTTTGGATGATTGCAAGACGTCATCCGGTTTATATGAGGAGCCCCGGCGAGGAGAACTGCTGAAAATCGTGGCGATGTTGGAGGAGATGTTGCCGCCGCTATGAACCCACTGCTGTTTGTCTCGTACGCGCGCGAGGATTACGAGACGGTCTCCCGATTCGCGTCGTCTCTTCGTTCTCTTGGTATTGAGACGTGGATCGATGTGGATTCACTCAGGCCCGGAGAAAAATGGGAGCCCGCTATCCGGAATGCCATTGGTCAGGCGGACGGCTTGCTGTTCTTTGTTTCGAAACACAGTATGAGCTCCCGATGGGTGAAGTTTGAAATTGACGCCATGGTGGAAGGGAGCGAGATGCTGGTGATCCCGGTGATCCTTGACGATGTTCCGGACCTGCCGTCCTCGATCCAGGCACGACAGTGGATCGACTTGAGGAGCGCGAGTGCGGCGGAAATGACCAGGGCGGCCTCGGTTCTAGCGCGCAGTCTTACTTCGCTACCGCCCTCCCGGCCGCGCCCTTCCACAGTTCATCTGGACGCGTTGGCGATGTGGACTTTAGCCAAAGCGCGTGGGCAGGGGATTCCACGGTCGGAACCGGCCGCGGCTCCGGCACAGGAACCGCTGAACAGCATCTTCGTGGTTCACGGCCACGATTCTTCGCTGCGAGAGGATGTAGTCGGGTACGTGGTGCAGCTTAAGCTGCATCCTGTGATTCTTTCCCGGGTGGGAGAGGCGCAACAATCGCTGTTTCAGAAATTCATGAACTCCGCGAACGACTCGCGATTCGCAATCGTTCTGTTATCCGCGGACGATTTGGGCACTTCTCGCGCGCAGTACGAAGCGCCGGGCGTGGGCGACAGAAGTCTTCAGTTTCGAGCGCGCCAAAACGTGATTTTCGAACTAGGATTCTTCTACGGCCGGCTAGGGTGGGAGAACGTGTTTGTGGTGTACAAACCACCCACTCAGGTATTTCCGAATTTTGAGCATCCATCGGATTTGCTGGGAACCGTATTCGATGAAATGGATAGCGAGGGGGCCTGGCGTACTTCGCTGTCGCACCGGCTGGCGCGGGCGGGTTTCCAGATCGCTCAAACGCCTGAAATGTGATTAAATACCAGCTGACATGCTACGAACCGCCCTACCTCTCTTGCTGCTCTTCAGTGTGGCAGCGCTGGCCGCCGACCTTACCGGCGATTACGCCGGAACCTACACCACAGGCCAGGGCACCGAAAACAAGGTTCACCTCACCTTGAAAAAGAATCCGGACGCTACATGGGGGTGCCAGTTCACCTTCACCACGGAGGGCGGAGATGTTGCGCCGAAGACGATTTCCTGCGCGGTCAACGATAATAAGTTAAGCGCTGAATATGAGGCGGACGTGGAGGGCAGTACCATTCATGTCACGACCGACGCGACAGCGTCCGGCGGAGTTCTCGAAGGCACTTATACGGCCAAGGACTCCGGCGGGGAACCGGTCGACCAGGGTACGTGGAAAGTCTCTCTGAAAACTTAGCGAAAGTCCGCGAGCGCATCGAGCGCGCCGCCGCGCGCGCGCACCGCTCCCCGGCAGAAATCACGCTGCTCGCCGTTGCCAAGGTTTTCCCGGCACAGATCATCCGCGATGCGTGGAACGAGGGACTGCGCGAGTTTGGCGAGAACTACGTGCAGGAATTCGAGAGCAAAGAACCGGACGTTCGCGACCTTACGGGCGCGCGCTTTCATCTGATCGGGCATCTTCAATCGAACAAAGCCAAGCGAGCGTCGGAGCTGTTTCAGGTGGTGCAATCGGTAGATTCGCCGAAGCTCGCGCGCCGGTTGAACGACGCCGGGCGCCCGCTAGAGGTGATGATCGAGGTGAAAACCTCCGGCGAAGAAACGAAACATGGGCTTGCGGAAGCCGAACTGGCGGCAACCGTGGAGGCGGTGCGAGCGTGCGCGAACCTGACGCTCACCGGGCTGATGACCGTGCCGGAATGGACCGAAGAGGCCGAGAAATCACGGGCCGCTTTCGCCCGTTTACGCGAACTCGCGGCGCAGTTTGCATTGCCGAAGCTCTCGATGGGCATGTCTCACGATTTTGAAGTGGCGATTGAAGAGGGATCGACCATGATCCGCGTGGGCACGGCCTTATTCGGACGCCGTCGAAAACCATGACGGTCGGGTTCCACGCGCCGCTGCCGCCGGTCCGTTCCGGGGTGGCGGACTATGCGGCGGGACTTCTGGTCGAGCTGCGCAAGCGAGGCGCCGTCAAAGTGGGGGCATCGGGCGACGTCCAGCTTTACCATCTCGGAAACAATCAACTGCACCGGGCGATCTACGAACGGGCGATCACCCAGCCCGGCGTGGTGGTGCTGCATGACGCCGTGCTGCAGCACTTCTACCTGGGCGCGTTTGACGAGGCCCGCTACGTGGAAGAGTACTGCTACAACTACGGTGAGTGGGAGCGATCGTTTGCTCGAGAACTGTATCGGGAGCGAGCGGGCTCGGCGATGGACCACCGGTTCTACCGCCGTCCCATGCTGAAGCGCGTGGCGGAACACTCGCTCGCTGTGGTGGTGCATAACCCGGCGGCTGCAGCGATGGTGCGCGCACACGCCCAGAATGTGAACGTGATTGAGATTCCCCACTTTTTCCCGGATCAAATCGGGGTAGGGGAATCCGTTGGCGCGCCCGAATCGAGTTTCCTGTTCGGCGTCTTCGGCTATCTGCGCGAATCGAAACGCGTGCTCCCCATTCTTCAGGCGTTTCATGAACTCCAGCAAATTCGTCCTCAGGTCCGCCTGCTGCTGGCGGGTGAGTTTGCTTCGTCCGATCTGAAGCGCGCAGTGGAGCCCTGGCTGCGGCATCCCGCGATCATTCGCGAGGGGCACCTTGATGAACGCCAGTTCGAGAGCGCCGCGAATGCGGTGGATTGCTGCCTGAACCTCCGCTCACCGGCCGCCGGCGAAACATCAGGCATCGGGATTCGCCTGATGGGAGCCGGAAAACCGGTATTTTTTACCGACTCGCTGGAGATTCGAAACTTCCCCGCGGATGCCTGCGTGCGCATTTCCGAGGGGATCTCGGAAAGTGCCGAGCTTTTCGCGCAGATGAAAATAATGGTAGATTTGCCTCAGGTTGCCCGCGCGATCGGGACGCGCGCGGCCGTCCACATCCGGGACGTTCATTCACTCGACCGCATTGCCGGCCTATACTGGAACGCTTTATGCGAGGCTTCTTCATCTTCGCGGCCGTCTTAGTCCCCTGGATTCTGGGATCGGGCGAAGCCACGCATGCCCCTTTCACGCGGACCGAGGTGTGGGTTCCCATGCGGGATGGCGTGCGCCTTTCGGCCAATCTCCACCGCCCCGACGGCGCCGGCCGGCTGCCCACGATTCTGATTCGCACACCGTACGATAAAGGCACTGACCTGCATGCTAACTTTCAGGCGTTCGTCGACCGTGGCTTCAATGTTGTGATTCAGGATGTGCGCGGGCGCTATGCATCGGAAGGCGTTTTCACGCCTCTGACGCAGGAGCCGAACGACGGGGAAGACACCATCAACTGGATCGCCGGGCAAAGCTGGTCGGACGGAAAAATCGGAATGGTGGGCGGCTCTTACCTCGGTTTCGTGCAGTGGCAAGCCGCGGTTCGCGACAATCCGCATCTGCTCGCTATCTTCCCGGTGGTTTCGGGGGACGACGATTATCGGGACCGGATGTACTCTCCCGGCGGCGCGATGAAGTGGGGCCACCGGCTGGAATGGGTGGCCGAGAATATGGTTGAGCCGGGCTATGAACCGCCGCCGTTCGCGAAGTTCATTTGGACTCTTCCCACGCGGCAGGCCGACCGGCTGGTGACCGGGCGGGCCACCAGCCTGCTTGAAGCCGCTTTCGATCACCCATCCTACGACTCGTTCTGGAAATCGATCAGCACGCGCGAAAAGCTGAAGGACGTCAAGACGCCGGTGTTCAGCGTGGGCGGATGGTACGACAACTACGTGGAAGGCGATCTGGATGCATTTTCCACTCTCCATAACCACAGCGCGGTGGACCGCATCATCATCGGTCCCTGGCCCCACAACATGTCGCAGACCTTCGCAACCATGAATTACGGACCAGCCGCGCGGCTGCCGCTGCGGCGCGCGCAGATGCAATGGTTCGACCACTGGCTGAAGGATTTGCGATTACCCCTGGATCAATCGCCGCCGGTGAAGATCTTCGTGATGGGGTCGAACCAGTGGCGCAGTGAGAATGAATGGCCGCTGGAACGAGCAATCGCGAGCCGGTTTTATCTGGATGGCGGCGGGCACGCCAACTCGCTGAAGGGGGATGGAACGCTGAAGCCGGTTTACAGGAAAACCGGCGCCGACGACCGCTTCGTTTACGATCCCCGCAACCCCGTGCCCACGATGGGCGGCGCGGTCTGCTGCAATCCGAAAGTGTTTCCCTGGGGACCGATGGATCAGCGGCCGGTGGAAAGCCGAAGGGATGTTCTGGTGTATACGTCCGCGCCGCTCACCGAGGATACGGAAGTGACCGGCCCCATCTCGCTGGTTCTTTACGCCTCGACCAGCGCGCCCGATACGGACTTCACGGGCAAACTGGTGGACGTTTATCCCGATGGCCGCGCCATCAACCTGACGGACGGGATTTTGCGAGCGCGGTACCGCAACGGGCTCGATCAACCCAAGCTTGTGAAATCGACGACACCGGAGAAGTACACCATCGATTTAGGCGTGACGTCGAATGTGTTCAAGAAGGGGCACCGATTCCGGCTGGAGGTCTCCAGCAGCAATTTCCCGCGCTTCGATCGCAACCCCAATACGGGACGCGCCATTGCGGATGAGACGCAACTGGTGAAGGCGCAGCAGACGGTTTATCACAGTGCGCGTTTGCGGAGTTATCTGTTGTTGCCAGTGGTTCCACCGGGGCGGCCGGAACAGATTACGGCGGCGGCGCGCTAGTCGGCGAAGGGGTCCCAGACATAGGATAGATCGAGCACGAAGCCGGCCATGGGGCCTTCGCCTTGCACTTTGTCCAGGCCTGCGCGTTTTTCGACATCGTGCCCGGGGCGGTATATTTCCACTGTCCGGGATTCCGGATCGATGAGCCAGCCGAGTTGCGCGCCTTGTTCCAGATACTCCAACAATTTTTTCTGAACGGTTATGAGCCGGTCGCTATCAGATCTGACTTCAATCACGAAGTCAGGGCAGAGATGCCAAAACGCTTTCCGCGTGGGGGCATCACTATTCCTGACCCGGCTTTTCAGGGTCCACGACGCGTCGGGGGAGCGGCGAGCGCCGTTGGGAAGCACGAACCCGGTAGAGGAGTCGCAAACGAACCCGCGACGGTCGTTTCTGGCCCAGTAGAACAGTTGCGCGCCAATATCGGAGTTGCGAGCTCCGGTGTCGGAGTGTGTCGGGGCCATAACAATCAGTTCCCCTTCAGCGGTCATTTCAAAATTGAGATCGGGATGCTCGGCGCAAAGAGTGGTGAACTCTTCGTCCGTCATCGGCTGAGCCGTCAACGTCGCGGGAAGGTTGGCGTCGTTGATCACAAACGGCATGGCTCATTCTAACGTGGCGCACGATTCCGGCTAATCGGTGAANNTTGTCCAGGCCTGCGCGTTTTTCGACATCGTGCCCGGGGCGGTATATTTCCACTGTCCGGGATTCCGGATCGATGAGCCAGCCGAGTTGCGCGCCTTGTTCCAGATACTCCAACAATTTTTTCTGAACGGTTATGAGCCGGTCGCTACCCGATCTGACTTCAATCACGAAGTCAGGGCAGAGATGCCAAAACGCTTTCCGCTTTCCCTCGCCGAGTTGTTGCACGCGGCTTTTCAGGGTCCAGGATGCGTCGGGGGAGCGGCGAGCGCCGTTGGGCAGAACAAATCCCGTAGAGGAATCGCATCCGTAGCCGCGGCGGTCCGCCCGGGCCCAGTTGCGGAGTTCGCCGGCAATCTCGAAGTTGCGAGCGCCGGTGTCGGAGTGTGTCGGGGCCATAACAATCAGTTCCCCTTCAGCGGTCATTTCGAAATTGAGATCGGGATGCTCGGCGCAAAGAGCGGTGAACCCTTCGTCAGTCATCGGCTGAGCCGTCAACGTCGCGGGAAGGTAGGCGTCCTTGATGACGAACGGCATGGCTCATTCTAACGTGGCGCACGATCGAAGGTAAGATGGAGCTTCCATCATGAGGCTATCGCGCTGGCTGACATACGCATTGCTCTGCATCGTTGCCTGGGGAACGTGGGGGTTCGTAGCGAAGCTGGGAGCGGATCGCATTGCCCCAGGTCCCCTTCAAATTCTGGCCACGGCAGGTACACTGCCGCTGGCCTTACTGGCTTTTGTTCAGCTTCGGATGCGGCTTGAAAAAGATGCCAAGGGCATCAGTTATGGAATTGCCAACGGAGTGCTGAGCGGCGTCGGACTCCTGGCCTATTACGCCGCGGTGAGCCGCGGGAAGGTTTCTGTCGTGGGTCCCGTGACGTCACTGTTTCCGCTTCTCACTGTCGCGCTGGCGTTCGTTTTCCTGCGAGAGAGGCTGAATCGCGTGCAAATTGGCGGGGTGGCCCTGTCACTTGTGGCGATCGCGATTTTTTCCCAATGAACGCCCTCGGAACAAACACCTGGTTTCTCTATGCCATGGTCACTGTGGCTTCATGGGGAGCCGTCGGGCTACTGCAGAAGCTGAGCACCAACCGGATTTCATCCCGCTCGGTACTGGTCTGGCTCTTTGTGGGCTTCCTGGCTCTTCTACCGTTTCTTTCCTTTGCGCAGTTGTCGGGACTCAGCCCCACGCTGCTGTTCCTTGGAATTCTGAGCGGCTTTCTGAATGCGCTGGGGTCCTGGTTTTTGTTTTTGTCGCTGGAGAGCGGCGCAAAGGCTTCCGTAGCGGTTCCGCTGACGGGATTGTTCCCATTGATCACGGTGGTGCTTGGCGTTTCCATTCTCCACGAGAGGCCGTCCGCAATGGAATGGGTTGGGGTGGGTTGCGCGCTGCTGGGCGGCATCCTGCTCTCCAGGGAAACCGAACCTGCAGCGGGAAGCTGATTTTAAGGCCGTGCGCCCAGCGTCTGAATCAATCGGGCGAGCAGGTAGATTCTAGGCGCGACGGCCGATGCATCCATCCACTCGTGATCGGTGTGGAAGTCGCCGCCATCGAAGCCCAGTCCATCCACCGCGGGAATTCCGGCGGCCTGGGCCAAAGCGGATTCCGAAGATCCGCCGCTGCCCGCCACGTCGAGTTTACGTCCTAACTCCGCATAGATCGATTGCGCCATGGCGGTTAAGGCATCACCCCTGGCGTCTTCAAAGAACGGCGGAAACGCGGGTTTGTGCGTCACCGAAACCGTTGTATCCGGCACTTGGGTGTTACGCGAGATGGCTTCGATGCGCGTTAAAACATCATCGAAATCGGCTGCTTTTCGATACCGGACATTCAGAACCGCGGTCGCCAGATCCGGAATGATATTGGTCCGTTCCCCGGATTTCATCACCGTGAGATTCACGGTGGTGCCGTTTCCCGTATGAGGAAACGCGGCTTCGATCGCCGAGAGTTGGTGAATCAGCTCCACCGCAGCGTTTCGTCCGTTCTGCGGCGCGTTTCCGGAATGGGCGGCGCGGCCATGCACGGTGATCTCGACGTTGGCCGAGCCTTTGCGCCAAACCGTGAGAGCGTCCGGGCTGGACATGGAACCGTTCGCAGCAGTTCCTTCGCGACCGGGCTCCATGTTGAACTCCACGTCGTGTTGTTTCGACAGCGATGTAATGAGCGCCCGCGCGCCGCTCGACCCGATCTCCTCGCTCGAATCGAGCAGTAGTGTGATGCGATCGAAATCCTGAAAACCGATGCCGTGCAGAATGGTGAGCGCCTCGATGGCGCACACATCGCCGCCCTTCTCATCAGCCACGCCTGGCCCGTGCGCGCGGGTGCCCTCCAGCGAAAACGGACGCACGGCCGCCGTGCCGGGTGAGAAGACCGTATCGACATGGGAGACGATCAGAATCCCGCCATGCCCGGTTCCGCGAAAAGTCGCGACGACGTTGTCGCCGAGCCCCGGCTCTTCCGCCGGAACGATTCTTACCTCAGCGCCCAAGGCTTTCAGACGCGCGATCAGTATTGCCTCGACTTTGGCTGCGCCTTCCGCATCGCCCGTACCCGAATCGATGTTTACGAGCGTGGCGAGGAGATTCATTGCGTCCGGAGCGGCGGCTTCCGAGGCTGGCTTCAGCCGTGGATCCGGCGGCGCTGCGATCAGCGAGAGCGTCCCCAGGAGCAGAAACACAAATCTCATCTGGTCAGTATAGACTTGGTTGGTTTGTTTCTCAAAAAGTACCAATGGCACTCTTGCTCCGCGGCGAACCTTGCCGCATCTGGATTTGTGGCTGTTCACGTGCGTACGATGAATGCGTGGTTCGAATATTCTATGCTGCCGGTTTGTTGTTTACGTGCGTGAACTGGCGGGCCGCTTTGGCTAAGCCGGAGGCTGGCTTTGTGATGCGGTCGAGCGAAACGGCAGCACGTAGCGGGACTATTTCATTCGGCGAAATTCAGCGCCGTCAGGCAGTGCCACCCGCGGCGTGGAAGCAATATCGCAAAGCGCTGTCCGAAGACGATCTGGGGCACCACGCGGAATCGTTCCGGTTGGCTCTGTCGGCGGCGACACTCTCGCCGGCGTTTGCGCAGGCGCACAGCGCCCTGGCCGTGTGGTACCTACGAAACCTGGATCTGACCAATGCGGAACGGGAAATACGAACAGCGTCCGCTCTCGATCCTTACTATTTGCCGGCGCGGGAACTGCGGGGCGTGGTCTTCCTGATTCGTGGCGAACTGGTCGATGCGAGAAAGACCCTCGATGCTGTCGTGGTGCGCGATTCCACGCGCGGAGTGGCGCAGTATTTTCTGGCGGCGACATTGTATGAATTAGGGGAGCCTGCGCTGGCGAATAATCACCTGGAGTGTTCCGTTCGGCTCCGCCGCCACCAGGGAAAGGCCCTCGTGGCGGACTTATCGTCCTTTGACACGCCGGAGTAACGCGGTGGCGAGACGCACAGCCAGAGGAAAATGAACGAGGTGAATCCCAGCGCTGCGTAGCCGATGCGATTCTCCGCCGGGGTCGCAAAGCGCATCTGGACGGTGTGCCGGCCGGGCGGCAGGGCCACCACGGTGAACCCCATCACGTCTGGACGAGTGTTCCATGTTTTGCCCTCGGCGCGGGCTTCCCATGCCGGGTCGTAGGTTTCCTGGACGAGAAGAGACTGCCCCGCGGCGAGGGAGACATCGACGGAGTAGGCGTCAAAGCCATGCCATTCCATGGAGGCTGGCGAATCCGGACCGGCCTCGATCACGTCCACGTAGGCCTTGAGGTCCTTGACGTCGTCACCTCCCCGGATGGGCGCCAACGAAAACTGGCTGGAGGTGTCCACCACTCGCGCCAGGCCAGGGAAGCGACGCGGCACACGGTAAATGCGCGTCCCTTGTCCGTCGTCGAACAGTTGAGGGAGCACTCCCCGAAACTTTTCGGGTTTTGTGTAATCGTGATATTGGTCCAGCGAAGATCGACTGGGAACGATGACGGCGTCGGTTCCCAAGGCCTGCAACCAAAGGGTTGCCAAGCCGGCGTCGTGACCCTGCATGATCTGCCAGGTGGCATCTGGAATGTGTTCGTTCTCGAGCCCTTGCTGGGACCCGCCATCGGGTTGAGCGTTGTCAAACCAGGCGTCGTACCAGAAGCGCAGCGAACCCGAAGGAAGCACCCGCTGGCCGGGAAGATTCTCATGGACCCAGCTTGTGAGTTGGTATTCGTATTGGTTCTCCACATGACGGGCCCTGGAAAACGGCGCTTTCAAATGGGTCAAATAGACGGCGGCGGGATACACAGGAAGCAGCGCGAGAATGACTGTGAAAACACGCAGAGCACGTTTCTTCCAACACCAGAAACCCGCCTGAGCCATGGCTAAAATCAGCACCAGATCCAGTTCCGGGATCAATCGGCCCGAATCCCCCGTTACCTGGAATCCGAAGTAGTAATAGCCGGCGACGAATAGGGTGAGTGTGGCTGCGGCGGAAAACACAAACAAAGCCCAGGACCGATCTGGCCTTCCTTTTCCCATGCGCCAGATTCCCACGGCGAGCACGAGCAGGAAGATGGCCGCGACGAGCCGCGAGGAATTCTTGCCCGGCTCAGCCACCCAGCGAAGATTGATCGCCGTCATTTTCAAGTAGGAGGGCGTCAGCCAGAAGGCGCAGAAACCCCAGGCCAGTGCGGCGATGGCGGTGGCTCTTAGAAACAGGCGATTCTCGCGGGAACCCGACCATTCGCACCAGAGCAAGAGAGGGAACAGGATCGCCAGAGCGGTTGCGCCGTAGAAATTATTCGAAACCACCAGCGCCGAAGCGAGGCCCGCGAGCGCCACCCAGGCCAGCCGACGGCTCCGGAACGCCATGATCGAGGCGGCCAGCGCTGCGCCCAGCACGCATAACGAGGAAATGTGGGGGCCTTCCCCATAGCTGGTCAATACGTGGAGACGCTGGGGCACCCAGAAAGGGCTATCGAGCCGGTATCTGGGGAGCAGAGCGAATGCGGGCGAAACCAGCGCCGCCGCGGCCGCGCTTAGGCAGGCCATTGGTCGTGAACGGGCGCCGGCCAGCACCAGCCAGTAGACGGCTACAATGCCGAACGCATAGAGAATCGCGGTGTACAGGTGATAGGCACGCGCGGTTGAAACGCCCGTTGCTTTCGAAATCAGGGCCGAGCTATAACGCAACGCGGGCGGATAGACGTAGTCGAATCGCGTGCCGCAATACCACAGCGGCTGCCAACCGGGGTGCGGTAATTGTTCGGCCAGCATGCGCGAATCCGCGATGAACGTGCTCTCGATGGAGCCCCAGTTCCGGGAATATTCGATGGCGAACAGCTTATAGATGAATCCGCCCGACAGGAGAAAAACGATCAGGCTATCGATGAGCACCGTGCGGGGCTTAGGGGCCATATCGGCGGGAAAGGCTATCCATGGCGCGGTAGTGGATGATGCCGAAGCGGTGCAACTGGTAGCGGATCAGCAGCAAGAGAATCTTCACGCCATAGACACTGCTATCCACAAACGACGCGGAAGACGCCTGGGGAAAATAGCGCGTGGGGACGGGGACTTCCGCGATGCGCGCTTTGAGAGCCACAAACTGGGCCATAATCTCCTGGTCGAAGATGAACCCATCGGAATTCATCCCGAAGTTCACTGCTTCCAGAGCATCACGCCGGTAAGCCCGGTAGCCTGTGTGGTATTCGGATAAATGTAAATGGAAAACCAGGTTTTCCAGCTTTGTCAGGAAGCGGTTGGAGATGAATTTCCACCACGGCATCCCCTGCTTCATGGGACTGATTCCCATGAGACGTGATCCCAGAACCACATCCGCCGCGCCGTCCACAATCGGTTTCACCACATCCGGCAGGAGTGTAGGGTCGTATTGGTAGTCCGGATGCACCATCACGATGATGTCGGCGCTGGTCTTGAGGGCCTGCACGTAGCAGGTTTTCTGGTTTGCGCCGTAACCGTAATTCCTGTTGTGGACGAATATTTCCAGGCCCAGCGCGCGGGCGATTTTCACGGTCTCGTCGGAACTGCCATCGTCCACCACAATCACCCGGCCGACCACGTCATGAGGGAGTTCAGCGTATGTTTTCTGTAGCGTGCGAGCGGCGTTATAAGCCGGCATGACAACGACAATTTCCGGCTTTTTATTCATGAACGGCCACGCGGAACGGAAACGACAATGAACTGGTAGGCAAATAGAGTCTTCCAGACCCGCGCGGCCTGGAAAAAGGACCACTCCAACGCTTCCACCAGCCAAGCCGGGGCGGAAGGCATCGCGACGCTGAAAGGGACGGCGCTGGAACGCACCTCTTTGATGTGGAAACCAGCCGCCTCGAAAAGCTCCACCCACCCGCTCCAGGGAAAGAATTGGACGTGCGTCCGGTCGAAGAGGCCTTTCTCTTCTTTCGGAAAGCGCCCGGCGAGGACATTGAGGCGGAAATAGAAGTTGCCGCTATTGGGTAAGGACGCAGCCAGTTGGCCATCCGGTTCCATCAGTTCGCGCGCCTGTTGCAGTAGAGCCAGCGGATATCGCAGATGCTCCAGAATATCGGCGCAGATCACCAGCGAAAACCGGGAATCGATGGGCGGCAGACCCTGTTCCAGATCGTGCTCGATCAGGCGGACTTCGATGGGGAAATCCGGTCCATGGCCTCCTGCTCTTTCGACTCCGGTCACGTCGTAGCCTCTCTCCGCCATTAAAGCGGCGAAGTAGCCGTTGCAGCACCCCAGGTCCAGCACCTTGCGTCCGGCTCCCTTTGCGGGCAGCGCGTCCAGCAGGAGCATGTGGCTTCCATAGGGGCTTTCTTTCAGCCGGTAGGGCACGGCTTCGGCGAACTCGGTTACTGGACTGGTTTCTAGAGTTGCCATCAAACGCAAAGTAGTAGTTTACAGAACCTGCCGAAAGGGATTCATCTTCGTTAACCGGGCTTCACGGTGATTTCACCCGCTTTGACGATTGCGTTTCCGATTTGAAAGCGGACGCGGCGTTTTCCGGCCGGCACGCTCGCGGGAACAATCAGGTTCACCTGCCTTTTTTCCTTCTTGGCGGTGAACCTCTGAACCCACTCGACCGCTAAGGGAATATCGTCGATCCACGCGCGGAGATTGGCCCGGTCGGCGTTCTCGGGTAGGCCGGTCAACCATGCCGAAATCGAGTTCCCCCGGCTGCGGTCCAGTTGCCGCTCGGCCCAGGTGACGCCGTCGGACAAGCCTTGCGCTTTGAGGCGGCCTGAAAGGAGAGGCACGTCCACGGCGATCCGGAGCGCGTTGGCCCCCAGGCGAACGTCGTGCCATCCCGCGGCGAGCCCCGGCGGGAGCTTGAAGCCACATTCCCAGGAACCTTCCCCGCAATCGACAAGGCGGATCGGGATCACGCCGTAAGGTCCTACTGTGGGCAGAAGATCGGCGATTTTGAGGTTTTCCCGGGCACTGCGGAAGCGGCAGGTGATGTACTCATCTTTGCTGGAATCGAAATTGATGCCGAAATTGGTGTGATGCATGGCAACCTCTAATTCCGCAGCAATTCCCGAGGCGCTTTCCCACTTCCGGTAACATGTGACGGCCGCACCGAAGTATCCCACACCTTCCAACTGGACGCGGGCGAACCCCGCCGTGCGGCACATGGCGAGCAAACAGGGAAGGTTGGGGGCGACCCAGTTGTCGGTCTGCCCGCCAAACTCGTCATTCTCGAAGAACTCGAGCACCGGCCGGTCGAGCGCCACGCCTTCGGCATCCTTCTCCTGGAGGACGAAAGAATCCAGCACCGCCATATCGCGGGTGAGCGCGCAGACGCGTTCCAACCCCAGCAGCGGATGTTTCAGGTGATAGAGGACGCCCATGAACAGAACCACATCGAACTGCCCGACGCGGGCGGGCGTGAGGTCATAGACGTCGATCTGCCGGTAGTCTATTTTCGATTGATAGATGCGATGCATTTCGCGGAAGCGCGGGTTGTCGATCACGTCCACGGCCATAACACTTGCGCCGCGCCGTTCGAGCTCAAACGCGAACCACCCGTCCCAGGTGCCGACATCCAGGGCGCGCTTACCCCGCAAGTCCTGGGGTATTTGAAACCGGCGAACGCGCTCCCGCAGACTCTCCAGCGAGTTGGCCCCTTCGACGATAGTGCCGTCCGGCAGTTCGAAGCTGTGCCACCAGCCCTGGTTGTCCAGACGCGAGCGAAGGCCCGAAACGTGATCGAATCGCTCGGCGGTTTGGCTGCCCACGACGAAACAGTAGCACGACGCTCGCCAATGGAGTTGGGGTGGTGGTGGTCTCGAACGCCTCGAATCTCGACGCAGCATCGAAGAGACGCCGGAAACGAGGCGGGAGCGAGATTCTGTGTTTCGATAACATCCCCGTAATACGCGACACCTAGCGCCAGTTCGATTTGGGCGCTCCGATTGAAAGCCTTGCGCGCCCCTTCCAGTGCATCCGCCGCGGTTAGCTCTCCTCGTAAGGACCCAGACGCACGGCCTCGCGATACTCGCCGACGGCCCGCGCGAACTCGTCATTCGCCAGATAGACCTTGCCGAGATAATTGCGGACCGAAGCGGACGATTCCCATCCGTTGGCCGCATGCGCCAACTCGATTGCACGCCGGGCGGCCTCCTTCCGATGGGCTTCGTCCTTCTGCATGGCACAGACTTTGGTGAACGCCCGCCATGCTTGCGGATTCGAAGACTGGGCGGTGCGAGCCTGCTCGAAATCCGACCGAGCCTCGGTGAGGTGGCCGGACGCCATCGCAGCGAGACCGGCTTGGGACAGATGCTGCGGGATTTCCGCTAGCAGCAAAAATGCAATAACGAGGAACGAACCCGCCCGACGAATTAGTCTACATGCTGCATCATTGTGCGCGATTGTCCAGAGCGCGGAAAATCCGGGGCTCGAAGCGTTTTTTGCAAAACAAGCTCTGCCTGGATCTTACTGATTCTGCCAGGGTTCTAGTCTGTCAGAAAAGTCCGATTGGGGTAAATTCCCTACGGAAAGTACCAAACAAGGTAGCCGGGTTCCAAGACCCGTCCCTCGACAAAGCGATTATCTCATCGGCGCACTGCGCCAGTTTGGGTCGGCAGAGGCGCAGAAGGGCATGTGCACGGGTATGCGTCTAGAAGATTCAGCGACTTACGCGCGCGCGGCGGAAGCCCTGGCGGGGTGACATTGTTCTGAATCATCTGTGACTGACGGCTTGATTTCAAAGGCAGAAAAGCTCTTAGGGCTGGAACGCGAAGATGCCGCCACCTAATCTCCCGCCGGTGAACCAGTCATTCGCAATGCCGTAGATGACGCCGTTCCGGGTCATGATGACCTGGGTCGGGCTCGTGCCATCGTTCTCGTTGTGGAATTCATATAGCGTCTGCTCGCTCCATGCCCCGCCCGGGGCAACTGGGGGAGTCAGGGAAAAGATCACACCATAGGCCACGCTTGGTTCACCGAGCCCTCCGTTGCTCGCGGTTCCGTACAGGACGCCGTTCGAGCGGATGACTGGCGCCGCAGACGGCTCGGATCCGTTTGGACAAGAGTCATCTTCGTTGCATGAAAACTCGTATAGTTGGTTGAAGGTCCATGCACCGCCGGGGGCAGCTGGAGGAGTTACGGAATAGACCGAGCCCGCGCCGGTTACCAAATGCGGATGTTATCCAAGGTGTTCATGGAGGTTGAGAATTGATAAAGGAACGAAGCGTTCGCGGCGATGCGAAAAGGCCGCAAAGGAGCAAGAAATGAAACGTAGATTTTCTCCGGAGACATCGGTGGCTTTCGTGTGTGCGAGTCTGATAGTCCTCGGGAGCTCGCCGGCTGAGGCTCAGGTTGCCGGATATGTGACTGGTCTTGTTGGGATAGAGTCGTTCAGCGCGTCAAGCGGTGTCGTCTTAAACACCTTTTACCCCGGGGATATATCCGGGACCATTGCGGCGAGTTCGAACGGGGCGATGTTATATAGCGGAGCTATCACAGGAAGTGGCACGCTTAGCACGCTCTTCGTGCTGTCCTCAAGTACAGGCGAGATCGTCTCGCAAATACCAGGCCTATACAGCACCCCAAGAAAAACAATTCTGGACGTGACCGGCACATATGCGTTCGTTCTGTGCACGGGAACGCCTGGCAAAAATTCCGTTACCGTTGTGAACCTTGAGAAGCAAAAGGCCGTGGGCTACGTTCACGTTGGCGGGGGCTCTCCCGTCGACATCGCGATGTCCCCGAACGGGAGCAAGCTTTTTGTTTCCGTCCAGCCAACTTCCGGGATCGGAGGAGACCTTGAGGAGGAGATCGCGGCCTTCTCCGCTCCGGCTACGCAAGGAGTCTATTCCTGCAAACCTGAGGGGAACTCGCCCAGCGTGTGTATCTTCAATACTGGGCCATTTGGGTTTGCTAATACGGTAAGCGGGGTCGCCGGGGATATCGCCGTTAGCCAGGACGGAACGTGGCTCTATGCGTGGAACCCTGGGGAAAACACATATCTAACGGCGGTGAACACGGAATCTTTGGCTGTGTCGAAGATCTCATTGCCAAAGAATAATTATGTTTACGGGCTCGCGGTCGCTCCTTCGGGGGATAAAGCTGTGGTCCTAGCTGTGGATGGACTCTCGACGTCATTTCTGATGCTCGATACGCAGACCAACGCTCTCGCGGGAAGTTTCTCGGGGACGGCGCCGTTGGCGCCCGCCTTCGGCAGCAATGTGGTAGCTTTCAGTCCCGGTGGCGACTCCCTGTGGTCGCTAGGGGAGTGCCAGGTCTCTTGCTCTCTTCTGGTCGGCCAAAGCTTCCCTTCGGGGAACCTGATTTCCCAGACGGCTCTCGACCCATCGCTGGACGCCTTTGCTATTACCTTCTGAGACATCCTCACCGGACGGCGGGTAATTCTTGTAGTTATCTCCAACTCGAGATCGAGCGTTAGAAGGGAATGTTCATCAAGCGTCTTCGTGGCGCCGCGGAGGGTAAACAGCGATCATACGCGCGGCCTTGGGAGTCCAAATCCGAATATCCTGGAGCCCGACTTGTGCTCGCTTTCTCCGTCGAGGTACACCATATCAATGCTAGCGTCGGAAAACCCCTCAAACGCTTCGGCGCTTTCCAACTGCGTCAATTCGATGTTGCCGAATCGCTCTAGGATATTTCGGTGAAATTCCGGAAGCGGACTCCAGCCATGGTCACCGGGCTTTGTGATAACATCCCGATCGGGAGCGTATCCAAGCGTGAAAGTCTACGAGTCCAAGGCCATTCGGAACGTTGGCATCGTAGGGCACGGCCACTGTGGCAAGACCTCTCTGACCGCTGCCCTGTTATTCACCACTGGCGGGTCCAACCGCCTCCTGCGAGTCGATGAAGGCAACACCCTTACCGACTTCGACGAAGAGGAGGTGCAGCGCAAGATAAGTATTTCCACCTCGCTCGCCGCCGTCGAGTGGAATGGCATGAAGGTCAATCTGCTCGATACGCCCGGTTACAACATCTTTATCAATGACACGCGCGCCGCTTTAGTCGCGGCCGATGGCGTCGTCGTGATGGTGGATGCTGTCGCGGGAGTAGAAGTGCAGACCGAAAAGGTCTGGAGCTTTGCCGCCGAGTACAACCTGCCGCGAGCCATCGTAATCAACAAACTGGATCGTGAGCGCTCCAGCTTCGAACGAGCGCTCGAGAGCGTTCAATCGAGGTTTGGGCGGATCGCGGTTCCGGTTCAACTGCCCATTGGCGCGGAGAAAAACTTCAGCGGAATCATCGATCTGATCCGCATGAAGGCGTTCCATTACACGGTGGACGGCAGCGGCAAGGGTAAGGAAGGCGAGATTCCGGCCGAACTTCAGGATGCCGCCCGCGATGGGCACGAAGCGCTGGTCGAAATGGTTGCCGAGGGCAACGACGCCCTAATGGAAGAGTTTTTTGAACAGGGCACGCTGCCGGTGGAGCACATCGTGGAGGGCCTCGATAACGCGGTCCGCGAGGGCCGCATCTACCCGGTGCTGTGCGCTTCCGCGCTTCACAACATAGGAAGCGACCTGTTGTTGAGTTTCCTGGAAGAAGCGTTTCCGTCGCCGGATGAGCGTAAGACGGTCGTCGGCACGGTGAACGGCAGTGAGACGAGGCGCTGCGTCTCCAGCAAGGAAATGCCTTCGGCTTTTGTCTTCAAGACCATGACCGACGCGTTTGCGGGCCGGGTGACCTTTTTTAAGGTGTGGTCGGGAACGATTAAGAACGATCAGCACCTGAGCAATGTGCGGACCGGGGCGGACGAAAAACTGGCGCATATCGGAGTGCCTGTGGGCAAGAATATTTTGCCCGTTACGGAGTTCTGCGCCGGAGATATCGGCTGCGTGGCCAAGCTGCGGGAGACGCTGACCGGCGACAGCCTGTCCGATAAACACTCACTCATTGCGTACCAGGCGGTTCGTTTACCGGAGCCTTCCATCGCGTTCGCCATTGAAGCCAAGTCGCGCCAGGACGAAGACCGGATTGGCCAGGCGATGCATAAACTGCTGGAAGAAGATCTGTCACTGCGTTTTTATCGCGATCCCCAGACCAAGGATTTTCTGATTGCCGGCACCGGACAGCAACACGTGGAGATCGTGGCCAGCCGGCTGCGCAAGCGGTACCACGTGGATGTGGCGCTGAAAGCCCCCAAGATTCCTTATCGCGAAACCATACGCGGAACGGCCGACGTCCAAGGCCGGCACAAAAAGCAAACCGGCGGCCATGGACAGTTTGGCGATTGCTGGATTCGAATGGAACCGCTCGGTCGCGGCGCGGGCTTCGAGTTCGCCAACTCCGTCTTTGGCGGCGCAATTCCTAAAAACTATATCCCGGCTGTGGAAAAAGGAATTATCGAGACAGCGGCCAAAGGGTTTCTGGCTGGCTACCCCATGGTCGATTTCAAGGTGGACGTCTACGACGGTTCGTATCACGACGTGGACTCATCGGAGCTGTCCTTCAAACTGGCGGCGCGTAAGGCGTTTAAGAACGCGATGCAAACGGCCAGGCCCGCATTGCTGGAACCCGTCATGAATGTCGAGATTCAGGCGCCGGTGGAGTTCGCGGGCGACCTGATGGGGGATCTCAACAGCCGCCGGGGCCGCATCTCCGGCATGGACACCGCTGGAGGAACCCAGCACATTCGCGCGCTGGTTCCGATGTCCGAAATGCTCAGCTATCTCAGCGATTTAACGGCGATGACCCAGGGCCGAGCGTCATTCACCATGGAATTCGACCATTATGATTACGTGCCTGGGCTGCAATCGGATAAGATTATCGCCGCTGCGCGCGCTGCCCGTGGAGAAGAAATCGAGGAAGAGGACTAAAGATCAGGTGTTTTTGTGACACAGTTGCGTGTCATTTTGGCACGATCTCAGTTTGACGTCTTATGACGGTTCGATGTAAATTGGGAGATGTGCCGTTTCCAACGGTAGTTGAGAACGCGCAGGGTTTCACGAGCCCCCGAAGACGTTTGTCCCAGGAGAGTGAATGGCAGTTTTGAGAAAACCTGCAGCCGTGCTGCTACGCCCGATTGCTCTGTTGCTAATTACGTACCCGCTTTTCTGTCAGCAATTTGGGCTCCACATTGCTTTGCTTCCCAAGGCGATCTCGGACATGGAGGCTGAAACGAGCACGGAGAGCTACCTCAATGTAGTGAAAAAAAGACCGGCGCCGTTTCAACCGAATGCATCGGATTTGATCATCGGCAAGGCTGAAGAGAAATTTGAGAACGGGAAACGCGCATATCAGCTAAACGATCCGGAGACATCCCGTCGGGAATTCGACTCGGCGGTCGATTTAATGTTGATGGCGTCGGATAATCCCTCCGATCGGCGGTTGTACGAATCGAAGCTGGAAGAGATGGTTGACGCCATCCACCGTTTCGATCTGGCGGGGCTCGGCGCGGGCGCCGCACCCCAGCAGGCACAGTTTGAAAAAGCCCCCCTCGACGACATCATTGAGATGACGTTCCCGTCGGACCCGAAGATCAAAGGCAAGGTTTCCGAAGAGGTGAAAGCTACGGCGTCTGAGCTTCCTCTGACGGTGAACGAAACCGTGCTGGGGTATATCAATTATTTCTCAGGCAAGGGGCGCAGAACCATTGTGGCGGGACTGGAGCGGGCTGCCCGGTACCGTCCCATGATTTCGCGCGTTCTGGCCGAGGAAGGCGTTCCGCAGGAACTGATCCATCTGGCGCAAGCTGAGTCTGGATTCCTGCCGCGCGCCGTTTCCTATCGAGCCGCGGTTGGCATGTGGCAGTTTGTGCAATTCCGCGGCAACGAGTACGGATTGCACCAGACTCCCTACACGGACGATCGTCTGGACCCGGAGAAAGCGACCCGCGCCGCCGCGCGCCATCTGCACGATCTGTACCGGCATTTTGGCGACTGGTATCTGGCGATTGCCGCCTATAACTGCGGCCCGAACAACGTGGATAAAGCCGTGGAACGCACAGGCTACGCCGACTATTGGGAACTGCGCGCGCGACATGCGCTGCCTGTTGAGACCTCCAACTACGTGCCCATCATTCTGGCCATGACGATTATGACCAAGAATGCCGCCGAATACGGATTGACGGACCTAAACCCCGATCCGGTGCTGGAGTATGACACGGTGCGCGTCACCTCGCCAACGCATCTGGCGCTGGTGGGAGATTTGACGGACACGCCGGTTTCGCAGTTGATTGCAATGAATCCGGCTTTGATCAAGAACATCGCCCCGGCGGATTACGACCTGCGCGTGCCCAGCGGAACCAGTGACCAACTGCGGGCCGACCTGAAGCTGTTTCCAGAAGACCGCCGAGCGGCATGGCGGATGCACCGGGTTGAGACGGGCGAGACGCTGGCCGGCATCGCCCACCAATATCAGCTTTCCCCGGCGACCATCCAAAACGCCAATCGCATCGGCAGCGAGGGACCTCAGGCGGGAGATCGCCTGATCATCCCGGCCAGCTATCACGAGCCCTCTCAGGCACGTGCTTCGAAGCATCCGGTGACCCATCGCGGACTCATCCAGCATGCTTCGCTTCGATCTTCTCTGTCGCGGGCCCATGCGGGCATGAGCCTCAGAACGCGGAGCGCCGTCGTGTCCAAGGCGGGCCTGCATTCCAAGGGCGCCACTGTTGCGGCACATCACACGACCCGGCCCCACGCGTAAGCGATCCAAGCCTTCGTCCGGAACATTCCTTCCCTGACATTTCGCCCCGAACAAAGAGCATTTTGTTCGGGCTCTTATGATAAAGTCCGATTTGCGGAAGCGCTAAACGCTTGCCAAATGGGAAAAACCAGTTATTCTAGGGATAACTGTTCCGGAACAGGAGGGCTTGAAAATGTTTGATGCGTGGAAACTCGCTCCAAAAGAAGAAGACGAGATGGAAGACTTCCAAGGCTACGATGACGAAGCCACGGAAGACGATGAAGCCAAGTTCGACGACTTCGACGACGAAGAAGACGACGAACTAGACGATGAAGAGGACGAGGAGGACGAAATACCCGCGAAGCACGTTGCGCCCTCCACGCATCACCCGTCCGCTCGACCGCCCGAACCGGTACACCACACGGGAACTCCCGCAAAGGATGACGAACACACGATGATGGATGAAACACCGGAGAAGAAGCCAGCAGCGAGCGCGGAATCAAGCGCTCCGGCTGCGACACCAGCAATGGCCCCAGCGCCCGTGGTGAAGAAAGCCGCGCCGAAAGCGGCAGTGAAGAAAGCAGCGGTCAAGAAGGCGGCGGTGAAGAAAGCAGCAGTGAAGAGGGCGGCCGTGAAGAAGGCGGCTCCCAAGAAAGCCGCTCCGAAGAAGGCGGCGGTGAAAAAAGCCGCACCCAAGAAAGCGGCGCCCAAGAAGAAGCGCTAACCCGCCGTCAAAAGGCTCCGCTGTTTGTCTTTCACCGGAGCCTCTTGGTTTGTTTTGCCGTCGAGCGCCGTTAGACGCCCACCACCCCGCGGCAGCGCTCGAAGAGTTGTATTAATGCGTCCGCGTACTCCTCCGCCGTCCGCGCGGTGGGGTTCCCATGGAATCCCGCTCCCGCAGCAACGCCCTTCCCGTAGCCCGTCTGGACCGCAATAAACTTCATCATCTCGAGCGCTACTTCGTCCCTGCTGCGCCCCGGCGGGGTTGCCTCCGTGGGCTTGGTGGTCTCTTCGGCCATGGATCGTCTCTCCTCCTGAATCCTCAGTTTACTGGACATCTCAAAGCGCTATCGTCAAAGCAGTGGGACGCGTCATCATCGCCGGTTGCGGTTACACGGGACGCCGCGTTGCGCACCTGCTCGCCAGCCAAGGCCACGAGGTGGTGGCCACGAGCCGCAAGATTGAAAACCTGACCGACGAAAATCCGGAGGGACTACCTGTCACCGCGCTTCGCTTCGTTCTTGGGAGCAAACCTGACATCGAGAAGCTGAGAGTCTACATCGATGCCGAAACCCGCGTTCTGCTTTCCATCCCGATTGTGGATGCGCGGCTGGCAGAGGCGGTCAGCGGGGCGAAACGGGTGGTGTTTCTTTCCACGACGGGCGTTTATGGCCCGCAGCGCGAAGTGAATGAGACCAGCCGGCCCGCGCCGCGAACCGAGCGGGAGCGAGATCGACTGTGTTCTGAACAAGTTTTGGGAACCGGAATGATCTTAAGGCCGGCCGCCATTTACGGGCCACATCGTGGAATCCACTCGGCTATGCGCGCCGGCAAATACCGCCTGGCCGGGGATGGCTCGAACTTCGTAAGCCGCATTCACGTCGACGACCTTGCGGCCCACACCGCGGCCGCTTTATTTTCCGATGCCGAAGGGGCGTGGCCTGTGGCGGATGAAGTGCCCTGCAAGTCTCGTGAAATCGCCGAATTCTGCGCCAATCTTCTCGGCGTGCCGATGCCTGCATCAGTCGCAATCGAAGAACTGAGCGAAACACGCCAGACCGACCGGCGCGTCGACGGCTCGGCTGTTCGCCGCCGGTTGGGGGTGACGCTCAAATACCCGTCCTACCGATTCGGAATCCCCGCCTGCATAGACAACGAAGCTGGGCACTAAACAGTCAGAAGTCCTGCCTCCGCCGCCACTTGTATCGCAAACTCGAGTCCAAAATGAAAACCGGCTCCCTCGCGCCCCGATTCGAATGCCTGAATGAATCGCTGAATAATGGGCTGCCGGTTCGTCTGAAAATCAATGGTGGAGACTCGCTCTCCTTCTCGCTCCAGCCAGACGACTCGTCTGTCCCGGCCGCCAAAGCGGCAGCGAACCTCGCCGATTCCGGCCTCCGGAACGGCGTATTGCCGGATCGCCATCAGGTGAGAGCCAAGCTGCAACTCCGCCACTGCCCCGTGACGCCCGGCCCGGCTAATTTCAAAGACGCCGTTGAATGTACAGTCTTTCCCGCCGGCAAAGCTATTGCGCCACGCATGGACTTCGTCCAGCAGGCAATATTCATAGTGAACTCCCAAGAGCCGCCGGTTTTTCAGCGCAACCGCGAGGAGGGAATCGCTCACTTCGGGGGGGCAGAGCCAGGGACACTCCGCAATCACGTCCAACCCGCAATCGAGCGCTGCCGCTGCGATTGCGGGCACCCAGCGTCCAAACGGAATACACATCCAAACGATGTTTGCCCCGCTCGCCGCCATCTCTCCGGTGAGGCGCGCTCGATAGCCGGATTCAAGCTCGTCTGGTCTCATCCGCGATTCTTCCAGCCTGGTCACGCGGCGCTCACCCTGAATGAGAACGTTGTGAATCAAACCAGCCCAGCGCCCGCGCCCCAAAATCAGATAGGAGGGCTTGTCCACCAAGGGCTTTTCAGGCACCGCGCTCCACTCTTTCGGAAACCAGGTAGGCAGCCTTCACGGCGCCCACAACCTTGCCGGAGAAGATATGTATTTCTCCTGGAAGCGGTTCGGATAGGTACAGCGTGCGCCGGTCTTGCAGCGGATTGTTCTCGACCACCCGAATCGTGAAGCGCGATCCCAGGTACTGCGCTTCGCTCGATGCCGGGACAGCCAAGGCCGAATCCGCGCGCATCGCTTCGAACCGGGTGAATTCCACTGGTTCAAAGTCGGGCCGGTTGAGAAGAGTTGCATACCGGTCGGGTATGGGTTCCCCGGCATCGGTGGTTTTCCAGTGGTTGGTGTGTTTCGCCGAACCAAACAAGGAGTGCGCCGAGTTTCCATAGGGATCAAAGGCGGTAAACGGTCCGTCAATCACCACCAGAGAGATGCCGCGAAGATGGCTTGGCAGGGCGATCAGAACCTTCTCCGCAATCTGGTAGCTTGCCGGTTGGAAGAGCCCCCGGCTGTGCCCCAGGCCATAAGTCGCCCAGACGACAAAATCGTAGTCGTCCCGCTGACGGGTATGAAACTCCCTTTGCATAAAGCGAATCGACAGATCTTGAATTCTCTTTTCAACGAGGGCGCGCAGGATGTCGGGATCGTAGATCTGCTCATCCACCTCATAGCAGCGATCGATGAACTGAAAGTCCATCCAGTCCGGATGGGCCCGCCTCAACGGCAAGTGGAACCCGTCCATCACGGATTCAAACAAGTCGGGCGGCGTTGCCGACCCGTTGTGTGGAATAGCGTAATAGTGCAGGGCGGAACGCACGATCGCGGCATCGTATTCGCTCTGAAACTCCACCCGGGCGCACAGGGTTTCTTCGATGGTTTCCGGACTTCTCGGATAGTGATATCCGGAATGGACCCGGTATTGGTTGATGGCCGAGGACGCCCGCAGAACACCCAACGGATCGAACAGGTCGACCCGATGTCCCTGGGTGGCGAGCCGGATTGCAATGGTAGAGCCGTAGATGCCGGCTCCCGCGACGGCGACCCGCGCTTTCACTGCGGCCCTTTGGGTGCGGCCGGCTCGACTAATTCCAACATCCCGCCGTGAATGAGGTAATCGAGACCGCGCCACCGGATGCTTCTTCGCGTAAAACTGACGAGCCAAATCGAGAAAGCGGTCAGATCCCAAAGGGGAATCCAGGCCATTTTCCGCGCGAGCGATTGGGCGTGCAGGAGATTTCCCAGCAGCCAGGTCATGAGCACGCGACAGATGGCGTAGCCGCCGAGATAGGCGAGAACGACAGTCCGGGTGGGATGGACGGCAATCGCCAGAAGGGCCCAGGGCAGGCCCCATGTGAAGATCAGCCCAAAGTGCCCCCAGGGCCGCATCAGTCGCATCACCGTCATCCACCTGACGCGCTTTACCAGCAAAGCCTTCAGGGACTGAAAATCCGCTACGGCCTCCACGACATAGGGGAGTAACACGACGCGATAACCCTGCTCCGCAATCATGCGGCCCACAAGCAGATCGTCTCCCGGACGATTTTCAATGACGGGATAGCCCCCGAACGCCTCAATCGCTTCGCGTCGCGCGAGAATGGTCTGCCCGAAAGTAAACTTGACGCCGTCAAGTTTCCAGGCGACCATCACGCCGGCGAAGAAGTCCGAGATCATCCCTACGGATTGCAGGACTTGTATCGGCGAGACTTCTCGCGTGGACCGGTAGAGGCAGGTCCCCCCGCCCACCTTTGGGTCGCGGAAGGGCGCGATAACCGTCCGCAGATAGTCTGGCCGGACACGGACGTCATTATCGGTGATGACCAACAGATCGTATTTGGCTTCTTGAGTCAGGCGGACGAGCCTGGCCACTTTGTCGTTGATTGCCTGGCGTCCGGAACCCAGAAGAATTCTAATTTGGCGATCGGGAAAGTCATGAGCAAGCTGTCTGAGGATCGGCAGAGCAGCATCCTCTTCGTCGACGCAAAAGACAATCTCATACTCCGGATAGTCCTGGCGGCAGAAGCTGGCATAGTTTTCGTAGTCATCTTCGTCGAGACCCTTAACAGGTTTGAGGCAGCTTACGGGAGGAGTAAAAGACAAGTTGGGGATCGTTTTCCGATTGGCGCGCGAAAACAGGATCGTACTATAAATGGCGAGCAGGTAATAAATGAAGGGGATTCCGGCCAAGGCCAGGATGATGAACTCGGCGATCAAGGTTGTGTGGTGGCCGGTACCGTCAGATTATCACAAGGGATCCGGCGCCTAGCGTTCGGAAGTTCCCGCATGAGCCCCGGTTCGGGCTTTCTGCACATCATCCAGCAGCTTCCGGTAAATCTTCTCCGCCACATCCGCGCTGGCGCTCTTGAATTTTCCGCCGCCGCTCTCCTGGGTGGTAGACCAGATCACATCGCCCTGCCGGTTCACCAGCCGCACCGACGCCGACGCCTCATGCTTGCGTTCATTGCTCTGGCTGGATTCGTTTTGCCCGATATTCAGCCCGCCCTGCTTCTCAGAACTCGTATGGTCGTAACGGTCGGAATAATTCTCGCTGCTGCCCGTATGAGTTCCGATGTTGATGTTATCGCTGGAATGATGCTGCTCGGAGAAGAGTTCATCCATGGCGGACCCACGCAGGATGGCGTCCGCATGATCCTTGTCTTCGGTGATGATGAACGCGCCGGAGGAAGACAGGCTGGCGACGATCATGTCGCGCAGCATCACCGATGGCGGCGCATCGCCCAGACCTTCGACGTAAACGCGTTTGACGGTTTCGAGCGTCATGCCCGACCGCTCTATGGCCAGCACGGGAAGCGACACCAATACCAAAAGAAAGACGTGTTTCATCCCTTGCCTGCCCGGCGCGCTTCGTCGTCCTGATACTCCACCTTGCGGCCGGTCTTCGCTTCAAGGCCCACCAGCAGGCTGCGAACGTCACCGGATTCGACACGGAACACCATGGCCTGCTGGTGCCCCTGAATGTCGGTGAACATGATGGTCAGGAAGTGCACCCGGCGCTTGGCCAGCAGCAGGATCGGCGAAATCAAAATCGCCTCGGCCACCCGGCGTTCCACTTTCTGGCCATACTCCACGCTGTTCACGCTGGAATAAGGGATGTGCAGGCTCGCGCCCTTCGAGGTGAGCACCAGATCGTCATCATTCGAAAGTTCGATTGTGACTTCGGATTTGTCAACCAGTCCGGCGCCGGTTCCGCCCACATAGTGGACCCGCGCGCCTGGTGCGCTCGCCTGAAGCAGAGGCAAGAGCGCCAGCAGCAGACCGATGGTCTTGGACATTGCGCTTCTACCCGCGAGTGTAGCCCCGCGGGCTGATTCGCGTCTATTGCCCTTTAGGGATAGTCCGGCGCGGACGCTGCTTCTCCGAAACCCGTCGAATCAGCAAGCGCCCTTTCACGGAATGATCCAGCGGCGCTTTCGCGTGAAGCAGCGCCTGTTTCATCAGATCCTGAATGGCCGGATCGTCCAGATCATCCGCGCTCTTCAGAACGATGTGACGGCAGACTTTTCCGCTGCCCTTCAACAGTCCGTGCGGGTCCCAAAGCCCTCGAGCTTGCAGGAAAAACAAGCTCACCCAGCGCGGGAAAAGGGCAATAGAAAAGATCGCTTCCGAGGGGCGCTCCGAAGGGCCGAAGCCGATCGCCAGCGCGTTGTAATTGTCATAAACCAACTGCAACGCTCCCGGCAGGCGCTTACGCATCCTGGCGAGAGTTTTCCTGGCCACAGCCGCCACTTCCGGACTGAATTTGGCGATGAAGCCCTCTAACTGTTCCGCTTCAACTGACCGCACGCAGCAAATATATCAAGTCCGCGCGGCTTGCGAATGAAACAGGGCATGGCGCGCTTGACGATCTCCTGGAAGCTGGCGACGCGCGCCGGGTCGGGAGTTTCAAACGGAATGCCCGGTCCCGGGTTCAGCGCAATCAGATTCACCTTGGCATTCAGATTGGCAAGCAGTTTTACGACGCGACGCGCATCCGCATCCGAATCATTCGCGCCCCGCAGCAGCACGTATTCAAAGGTCAGCTTTTCCCAGTTCCGCAGGGGATAAGCCCGGCAGGCCGCGATCAAATCCTTCAAATGCCACTTGCGCGTGATGGGCATCAGTTCCTGGCGCTGCTCCTCGGTGGAGGCGTTCAAGGAGATCGCCAGCTTGGGGCGGACCGGCGCTGCGCCAAGTTCGGCCATCTTGGGAATGATTCCCGACGTCGAGAGGGTGATGCGCCGTTCGGAAAGACCCACGCCCTTGGGATCGCACAGAATGCGTGTCGCCTTCAGCACATTCGGCAGATTGAGCAGAGGTTCGCCCATCCCCATCATGACGATATTGAGCTGCTGCGATTCCACCTGGATGCCGTTGTCTTTCGCGACATAGAGCACCTGACCCACAATCTCGCCGGCGGTGAGGTTGCGTTCGAGGCCCATGAGCGCGGTCATGCAGAATTTGCAATCCACGGGACAACCGACCTGGCTTGAGATGCAGACGGTGTCGCGCGTTTCTTCCGGCATGAACACGGTTTCGACGGTGCGCCCGTCGTCGAGCCGCAGGAGATATCGTTTGGTGCCGTCGGTGGAATGAAAGCAGCGGTCGACGGTGGGCATCCCGACTTCATGATCGCGGGCAAGTCCCGCGCGCAGAGGTTCGGGAAGGGTGGAGATATTGACCAGATCCGACACGCGTTGCTGGTAGAGGGCGGAGTAAACCTGGCGGGCGCGGAAGCGCGGTTCGGTGGGGCCCAGAACCTGTTCCAACTCGCTAAGTTCCTTGCCGAGAAGAGGTTCCACGGATAGGTTTAGATTAACATGCGGTTCAGCGATGACAAGGCAACCGACAGCAAGCCCATTCCGCGGTCCTCAAGGGAGCTTAAAAACCGGACAGAGCGTATAATTACGACCGCGCTAATATGCCGCACTCGATCGCCCCCCAGTTCGCCGAGCCGCAAGGCTCCAGTCTACGCCAAGATCAACCCTAGCCTGAACCTTGACATGTTTCGGCTTCATAGCGCGGCGTTTGAAGCACGATACGATTCAGCGTTCCTGCATTGGGACAGGGCGGGCTCAATTTGGGACAGAATGCTGCTCTCTTTCCCGGATCTGAGAAACGTCCAGGCCCAACCTGGGATAACCGCGTTCAGGCTCGGCTCCGCCTACGAGTTAGTCATTGAGCTCGACAAGGCGACGGTCAAAGCTCACAAGCCGACCGGCCCGTTGAACGGGCTCTGCGAATTAGCTGACGCGTTGCTCAAAGCCGCGTGCGCTGAATTAAGGCTGAGCGAATTCAGCAGAGTCCGGCGCGACGATAAGCGGCACGGCACTA
>PLFE01000083.1 GCA_003136675.1 Bryobacterales bacterium | reverse complement strand
GTAGCCGGCGTTAGAAACATTTTGAAATTGATCAAGGTTGCCATAAATCGCGTTGTTAGCATCTGGATCGTAGATGCGAGTATTGGAACCGAGCGGGAACGGATTGATGTCTACCAAAGATGTCAGCTTGTGCGCGCTATAGCCCACATAGCCAACGTCCAGTACCATCCCGGACACTAGTTGCTGTTGCATGTCGAGGTTGTACTGGAAGACATACGGCGTGCGGAGATGCGGGTCAACCAGGAAGATACCGCCGGTGCTGCCGATCGGCTCGAATTGCGCGAAACTGACCGTGGAACTCGGCGGTGTTGACGGGAACCCGCTCGGCGTATTCGTGTTGTTCGTCCCGAACGGGTTAGAAAGGTAGCCAGTCGGAGCAGTCTCCGAGCCATTCAAAGAATTGAAATAAACACTCGGCTCGGCGTAGAACGGAGGAGATCCGTTGAACTGAAGATTATCTTCCCCTTTCAGAACATCGTAAAACACCCCGAATCCACCGCGTATCGCCGTCTTCGCGTTGCCGAAGACGTCCCAGGCGAAACCAAGCCGCGGAGCCCAATCGTTCTTATCGGGGAAGTTCACGCCCTTGGGCGCCCCGGGATCGCCGGGATAAATCAAGCCCGGCGGCGCATTGACGAACCGCTGGCTCTGCTCACCGGGGAAGAAGCTAAACGACCTTCCCTGCGTGTCAAATTTCGGCTCGGAATACTCATAGCGAACTCCGATGTTGAGCGTCAGGCGGCGGGTGACGTGATAGTCGTCCTGCGCGTAGCCCGCGTACTGATGGGAGCGAATATTATTCAGCGCATCGGAAGCCTGGTAATAGTTATCCGGCAATCCGAAAAGGAAGTCCGCCAGGTCCGTACCGGAACCCGTGGATGTGCCGGGACCAAAGAATGAGAACGCACCGTCCCCGTAGAAGTCGTAGTTCGTATTGTTCTGATAAGGGGAAAAGTAAAATCCAAACTTCATGCTGTGCCGGCCTTTGGTCCACGACAGATTGTCATAGTAGGCGTAGATCGTATTCGCGAAGCTCGTCGGACCGTTGGGGCTGAAACCGGTGGAAAGACCGGTGCCGTCAAAATAGAGGATCGGCGGCCCGGTGACTTCGTCGGGTGTGATATTCACTCCCAGATCCGCGGGGGTTACTTTGCTCAAGGCCGTGGTCGGCGTGGCGTTGTTGGGAGTACTCCGGACCGCGGTAATTCGCGCCTCGTTCAAAAGAGCGGGCGTGAAAATATGTGTGTAGGCGATGGTCCCTGAATAGGTTTGTCCGAACGTGGCCGCCGTGTATCCGGTCACATCGGCATTGCTGAAGGGGCTGGTGGCCTCGCTGTCGTGAGCCGTGAAAGTGGCGGCGAGGGAGTCGTTGGTCGAAATCGCGTAATCCAGCTTGCCCAGGTACTCATTGGCATTGGTAATCGCCGAGGCCGTTGGGAACAAAAAGCCGCTGGGCGAAGTTGGAATCAGCCCGTTCTTGAAGTACGCCGTCGCCACGGGGTCTATCTTTGTCGGATCGATAATCCCCTGCGCAGCCAGCGATGGATTCGCCTGGTAGTAAGGATTGGATTGCAGGAAGGCGACCACATTTGGATCGGGGCTCCCGTTGTTCGCCTGCGAGAAATTCCCTTGTGCCTCAGCGGGAGTATAGGTTTGCACCTTCCCTTCCAACTGGAGCTGAGTTTGTTGCTGGCCCTGATAAGAAAAGAAAAAGAACACCTTGTTGCGTCCGTCAATCACGTGCGGAATTCGGATCGGACCGCCCAGTGTCCCGCCGTACTGGTTGCGTTTGAGAACCGCTCTGGGCTGGTCCTGTTGATTCAGAAAGAAATCATTCGCGTCGAAGTCGGTGTTACGCACATAGTCATAAGCCGTCCCGTGTATCTCGTTGGTTCCGCTCTTGCTGACAATGCTGACGATTCCTCCAGCGTTGCGGCCATATTCCGCGCCGTACGTACTTTCGATCACGCGGAACTCCGCAATCGCATCCGGATTCGGGTTGATGACGACGCCGTTTGAAAGCAGATCATTGTTTAAGGCGCCGTCCAGCAGATAGGTCACCGAATCCGTTCGACCGCCTCCAATGCTGTACGCGCCCGAGGCGCCTGAATCCGGATTTGTTGGCGTTACGCCCGGTTGCGTGGCCAAAAGGTCGAGCGTGTTGCGCCCATTCAAAGGGAGCTCGAAAATCGCCTGGCCGGTCACTGTACTACCAACCGTTGAGTTCTGGGTCTCTACGGTACTGGCCTCACTCTCGATGGTCACTTCCGCAGTAGTGGCGCCCACCTGCAAAGTCAGATCGACACGCAGGGTTTGATTGATTTCGAGCGCGCTCGCTGGCTTGGCGAGCGCCTTAGTGAAGCCACCGGCCTCGGCGCTCACTTCATAGTTTCCGATCGGCAACTGCAGTACCTGGTATGAACCCTGCTTGTCCGTTATGGTTTGTTTGGTTGTCTTGGTGTCGAGGTTGGTTACGACGATCGTCGCCCCCACCACCACACCGCCGCTTGCATCTTTAACGTTTCCGGCGATCTTGCCGGTAGCATCCTGGGCCCACGCAGCCGGCGCGAGCAACAGAAGCGAGACCAAAAAGTATTTGTTCACGTTAGAAATCCCCCTGAAAATGAAGACCTCGCAGCGAGCGGACGTGGGGTCGCCGGATACCTGAGCGGTAGGGTGCCGGAACGGCACAATTTCAATTTTCATGAGAGTATCACAAAGGTGAGCCCTTGTGGTGGGCGGTTCAGTTGAATCAGACGAGACTCTGCCGCTCGAACGGCGGCCGCACGTGACGTCGCCGACATGGCTTCGCCCTTTAGGTGGCCGCTCTCAAAGTTGACGACTTGACTATTTCGCTTTGCGAACCGCGGCCCAGCGCTTGCGCTGCGCCTCGGCAATGCGGGCTCGTGCTTCGGGACTGAGCGTTCTCTTCGCGGTTGCTGCCTTCTTCTTCGCGGGGGCCGCCTTTGCCGGGGCGCCCTTCCGCGAGGCTGCCCAGCGAGCCCGTTGCGCGGCTGCGATCTTTTCGCGGGCTTCCGCGCTGAGGACACGCCTGCGTCGCCCGCGCTTCTTCGTGGCAGCCGGTTTCGCTTCCGCGCCCGCAACGGCGATAACTTCTCCCGCCAGTTGTGCACGGATCTCGGCGATCTTAGCAATGATTTCGTCCCGCCGTTGCACCAATCCGACTAGCGCGTAGGGAAGTAGGTCGTCGTCCTTTGGATGTGTAGCCATGCCCGCAAAGATATCACAACTCGAAACCTTAATAACATAGTCACTTAGAATTTAGATCGCTTTTGTACCGCGGGAGCCGGCTTCCCGGTCGGGTACCATAAGAATAGAAAGAAGGCAGTTCTCCCCGTTTATGGACTCCGCAACTGAAAGCCAGCTAGGAATCAACCTCTGGTTCGAACAGGAGTTGCTCGACGCTTACAAGCTCGATCGCAGCTCCGTTGATGAAAGTTGGAATACGCTTCTCGAAGCCGAAAAGGCCACAGAGAAAGCCCCAGCGAATGGCGACAGACAAAAGAGCGCTTCGCCGGCATACGCGCCGTTAACCGCGACAGCTGTCCCGCCGATTCCAGTGGGTGTTGGAGATGAGTTAATTCCGCTCCGTGGCGCGTCCGCCCGTATCGCGGAAAACATGACCGCCAGTCTCTCCATCCCGCTGGCTACCTCGCAACGCATCATTCCTGTCAAGGTAATCGACGAGAACCGGCGCCTGCTGAACCATCATCGCCAGCTTACCGGCAAGAGCAAGATCTCCTTCACCCATTTGATTGGATGGGCCATTGTGCAGGCTGCGGGCAGTGTCCCCGCCTTGAACACGGCTTACACGGAAAGTGAAGGCGAACCTTTCCGTATTGTTCGTCACCATGTGAACCTCGGGATCGCCATCGATGTCCCTAATAAGAGCGGTGGCCGCTCGCTAATGGTGCCCAATATCAAGCAAGCCAACAATATGGAGTTCGCGCAGTTTGTTGCGGGCTTTGACGACCTGGTATCCCGCGCACGCGGCGGTAAGCTGACATCCGCGGATTTTTCCGGCACCACCATCTCTCTCACTAATCCCGGAACGGTAGGAACGCTTTCTTCCGTCCCGCGTCTGATGGTTGGTCAAGGCGCAATAATCGCGACGGGCGCGATGGATTTCCCTGCGGGAGTCAAGGGACTGACCGCCGATAGCCTCGCACAGCTCGGCGTCAGCCGAGTCATGAGCGTGACCTGCACTTACGATCACCGCATCATTCAAGGTGCGGAATCAGGCGCGTTCCTGGGCCGTCTGGAAGCCTTGCTGAACGGGGAAGACGGCTTCTATGATGATGTTTTCGCAGGGCTTCATGTCCCTTACCGGGCGGTCCGCTGGGAATCCGATAAAGCATCCGGCTCTCAGGGTGGTATGGTTCCCGTCAGTGACATGGCCAAACAGGCCGCGGTCATTGAATTGATCCGTGCGTATCGCGTCCGGGGCCATCTGATGGCCGATCTTGACCCGCTCGGCGGATCCACCAGCGGCAGTAACTACCACTCCGAACTCGACCCTTTGAACTACGGACTCACCGTCTGGGACCTTGACCGCAGCTTCAATATGGGCACCCTCGGCGTCGAGGTAGGCGAGGAAGGTTCGCGGCACGGTACCCTCCGCGAGATCCTCGACCTTCTCCGCCAGACTTACTGCGGCAAGATCGCCTGTGAGTATATGCACATCCAATCGCCGGAGGAGAAAGCCTGGCTGCAGCGACGCATGGAGCCTTCCGGCAACAAGGTGCTGCTCGACATTCAAGAGAAGAAGCAGATCTTGCATGATTTATTGCGCGTCGAAGAGTTCGAGCACTTCCTGCACGCCCGGTTCATCGGACAGAAGCGCTTCTCGCTGGAGGGCGCGGAAACCGCCGTTCCTATCCTCGAGGAGATCCTCGACCTGGCGGGCGAAGACAAAGTCGCTGAAATTGTCATCGGTATGGCCCATCGCGGCCGTCTTACCGTGCTCGCCACTTGCGTCGGCAAGCCGCTACCGGAGATCTTCTCGGAGTTTGAAGGTTTCGCCGATCCGGATAGCATCCAGGGGTCGGGTGATGTTAAGTATCACTTAGGCGCGACTAATGTCCGACAGACCCGTCACGGCGCGGAGCTGGTAGTCTCGGTTTCACCAAATCCGAGCCATCTGGAAGCAGTGGATCCCGTTGTTGTCGGCATCGTTCGTCCCAAGCAGGATCGCTTGGGAGATGTCGAGCGAGCCCGCGTGATCCCTCTATTGATCCACGGCGACGCCGCCTTCGCCGGGCAGGGCGTTGTGGCCGAAACACTGAACCTCTCGCAATTGGATGGTTACTCTACCGGCGGCACCGTACATCTGATTATCAACAACCAGATTGGCTTCACCACGCTGCCATCCGGGTCGCGCTCCACGGTCTACTCTACCGATGTTGCCCGCATGGTCCAGGCACCGATCTTCCACGTCAATGGAGACGATCCTGAAGCCGCCACGCGTGTGGCGCGCCTCGCTTTTGAGTTCCGCCAGGAGTTCAAGAAAGATGTGGTGATCGACATGGTTTGCTACCGCCGCCATGGCCACAACGAGGGTGACGATCCAGGCTACACGCAGCCCATCCTCTACCGCAAGATCAAGGACCATCCATCGGTCGCCGTCTTATATGGCCGGCAGCTCGAACGCGAAAAGTCGGTGGCCAAGGGCGCGGTCGATACCCTTCGTAAGCAGCAGGTTGACCTTCTCGCCAAGGAATTCGATCTCGCCAAGGGCAAGGTCCACGCGAACTCCCATGAGGAGGAAGGCTTCGGAAGCGACCAGGCTGTGCCTTTCCCGTTCCCGCCCACCAGCGCTGCTCCTCTTGAGACGCTCCGCCGCATCGTCGAAAGCACCGCGACATTCCCGCTCGCCTTCACTGTCCATCCCAAACTCAAGGGCTTTGTGGACAAGCGCGTAGACTCGCTGGCTCACGGCGGACCCATCGACTGGGCTTTCGCCGAGATGCTGGCCTTCGGGAGTCTGGTGCTCGAAGGCACTCCCGTACGACTCAGCGGACAGGATTCCGGCCGCGGCACTTTCTCTCAGCGCCACCTCGCTTTCTATGATTACGATGACGGCGAGAAGTATATTCCGCTGCAGCACCTTTCGCCGGAGCAGGCTCACTTCGATGTGTTCGACAGCAGCCTGAGCGAGTACGCGGTGGTGGGCTTTGAGTTCGGATACAGCGTGGCGGATCCGCTGAGCCTGACTGTGTGGGAAGCCCAGTTTGGCGACTTCGCGAATGGCGCACAGATCATGATCGACCAGTTCATCAGCACTGCCGAAGAAAAATGGGCGCAGCCGACGGGTCTGGTGATGCTGCTTCCGCATGGCCAGGAAGGGCAGGGGCCGGAACATTCCAGCGCCCGCCTCGAGCGCTTCCTCACTCTGTGCGCGAGAAATAACATGCAGATCTGCAACTGCACGACGCCGGCTCAATACTTCCACCTGCTGCGCCGCCAGATGCGCGAAGGCGCGGATATGCGCGGCAAGCGTAAACCGCTTGTCATCTTCACGCCCAAGAGCCTGCTGCGGCACCCGAAGGCGACGTCCACCTTCGACGAACTCGCCTCCGGATCGTTCCGCGACATTCTGCACGGAGCAGCCCCGGCGGACTTATCGCAAGTCACGCGCCTTTTATTCTGTTCGGGCAAGGTCTACTACGACCTGCTCGCCCGCTTTGAAGCGGTGAAGCCCGGTAACATGGCGATTGTAAGAGTCGAGCAGTTGTACCCCTTCAACACGCCCCAGCTCTCGGCCATACTTGCGCAACACCCCAACGCGGCTGACCGTGTATGGGTCCAGGAAGAGCCTCGTAACATGGGCGCATGGGGCTTCATGCGGGAGCGTATCGCGAAACTGCGCTATGTGGGCCGCGATGAGAATTCAAGCCCGGCTACCGGTTCCAAGAAGTTGCATGACGCCGAGCAGGCCGCACTGGTAGACGGAGCGTTTGCTCCATAGGTCAACGCTGGCGCCTCACATATATTCCGGCACGTGGATCCCCAGCACTCCCAACACAGTTTCGAGTTGGGTGCGGAAGTAATCTGTCATCCAGAGCAGGAAGACCCTGCGCTTCGTGTCCTGCTCGGCCAGCACCTGGTACTGATGATAGAAGTTGTTGAATAACTGGGCCAGTTGGAACGCGTAGCGCGCTACGTGTGCCGGCTCGCCCGCGGCCACCGCGCGCGCGATGGTGGAATCCGCCTTCGATGCGGTCACCAGAATCTGCCAGAAGTCTTCCGATTGCATTTGCTCAGCCAGTCCATCAGCGCTTAGTTCCCTGGCGAAGTCCGGGACCGCTTCGCCACGATCCGTCAGTTTCTTCAAGATGTTGCGCGCGCGGACGGCGGCATATTGCGCATACGGGCCGGTGTCACCCTCGAAACTCAAGGCCTCTTGAAAGTCGAACGCGATCACCGTATTGCGGGTGAATTTCAGCAGAAAGTAACGCAGCGCTCCAATGGCGATCTCCGTTGCGATACGCAGGCGTATCCCGGGAGCGTCTTCCGCGTGGCGCGACTCCACTTCCCGCAAAGCGGTCTGGATCAACTGATCGATCAGATCGTCCGCCTTGACGCCCATGCCCTTGCGGCCGGAAACCTCGACGTAGGGGCGCCTGCGATCTTCTTCGGAGAGTTCGATCCCCAGATCCACGCAGCACCCGGGCGATAGCGCCACCATCTCATAGGAGAAGTGGATGGACTGCGCCGCCTCCTTCTGCGCGCCCATGGCCTTCAAACCCGCCACGACCACGTCCTGCAAATAAGACTGCCGTGAATCGATCACGTTATACACACGCTTGGCGGCGCCGAATTCAGGCGCTGCAATGTCCAATTTGCGATCCGTCGAAACCCATACTTCGTGGCCATCCGGGTAAGTGAGCAGAGGCCTGTAGTAGAAGTCCTTGCCGAGTAATCCGAACTTCCACATCTGGTAAGCGATGTCTTTACCGACATAGGTCACAGTGCCATTAGAGCGCACGATCACTTTGCCGTCTTCCGCCTCTGTGTCGGTTGAAAAAGCCGACGCAGGCATCACCCAGCAGCCGGCGTTTTTGCCTTCGGTCTCCAGGAGAATGGCGCCGGTGCTCTTCAGGCGTTCAAAGGCCGAGGACCAGAATTTGAGATGCAGAATCTCACTCTCCCGCGGCAGCACATCGTATTCGACGTTCAACCGAAGCATGGTCTTCAGGTGCAGCGCGACGATCGCGTCGGCCACTAAGTGGGCCATCTCCGCAAGGTCGCCCGAGTCGGCTTCAATCGCTTGCAGGGTCTCGGCACGCCACGCCAGTGCATCCGGTTCGTCTTTGTAGTATTGGCTGGTCCGCGCATAGAGATCCCAACAGAGATAGTCGAATCGGGTCGTGTGAATTAAGTCACGGATATGCGCCGGAGTTTTTTTTTCAAGAAAATGGAACCCCACTACGACATCGGCGACCTGAACGCCGGTGTTATCGATGTAGTTCTGTACCTCGACGTGCCGGCCGCCCGCCCGTAACATGCGAACGAAGGTATCGCCGAGCACGGCATTTCGTAAATGGCCGATATGAGCGGCTTTATTGGGGTTGATGTTGGTGTGTTCGACGATGATTTTGCCGGTGTCCGCGGCGTCCAACGCACCTGTCTTATGCAGGACTGCGGCCGCGAAGGC
Organism: Bryobacterales bacterium; assembly: GCA_003136675.1. GTDB lineage: Bacteria > Acidobacteriota > Terriglobia > Bryobacterales > Bryobacteraceae > Bog-113. The sequence continues at coordinate 65,623 of PLFE01000083.1, read as the reverse complement.
TCCTCGATCCAGCCGGATATTCACATAGCCGTTACCGGCGATCTCGAATGACTTGACGCCGGGGATTGGTTCCAGCGCCTCCACGATCTGTTCCGCGATCTTCCGTGGAGGCTGCTTCAATTCGCGCGCCAACTGAAAGGCCGCCGGCACAGCAAGTTCGCCGAATCCGGATTGCTTCGGCTGTTCCACCGTCACTTCTTTGTCGATCCCGAAGCGAACGGCAATCGCCGCCGCAAAGGCTTCCGCGACGGCATTTTCGATTTGCTGGAACACTTACGCCGCCGCCAGTTGCCGGAGAACGAATGGCAGAATGCCACCGTTGCGGAAGTACTCCGCTTCCTGGGGCGTATCAACGCGAACAAGGACGTCGAACTCCTTCGTCGATCCGTCCTTTGCGGTGGCAACCACTTTCGCGCGCGGCTTTCCGCTCAAAGCATTGCTGACACCAACGACGGCGTACTGTTCTTTGCCGGTTAACTTCAGGGTCTGCGCCGTATCGCCCGCCAGGAACTGGAGCGGCAACACGCCCATGCCGACAAGGTTCGTCCGGTGAATGCGCTCGAAGCTTTCCGCGATCACAGCCTTCACACCTAAGAGATTGACGCCCTTGGCGGCCCAATCGCGTGACGATCCCGACCCGTATTCCTTTCCGGCCAGTATCATGAGGGGCACGCCATTTGCCTGGTATTTCATCGATGCGTCATAAATGAACATCTGTTCGCCATCGGGCTGGTAGGATGTATATCCGCCTTCGGTGCCCGGGGCTAGCTGGTTCTTCAATCGGATGTTCGCCAGCGTGCCGCGAACCATCACCTCGTGATTGCCCCGCCGCGCGCCGTAGCTATTGAAGTCCATGGGAGACACGCCCTGGGAGATCAGATACTTGCCCGCGGGTGTATCGGCGGGAATGTTACCAGCCGGCGAGATGTGGTCTGTCGTCACGGAATCGCCTAACATTGCGAGCACGCGCATACCGCTCAGGTCCTGTATCTCGGCTTTCGGATCGAGCATGTTTTCGAAGTAGGGCGGCTTCTTGATGTAAGTGGAGGAAGGGTCCCATTCAAACGTTTCACCGGTTGGCACATCCATACCGCGCCAGCTTGCATCTCCCTCGAACGCGTCTTCATAACTGGTGCGGAACATCTCCGCGTTGATGCTGCTCCGGATCGCTAACTGAATCTCCGCCGTCGTCGGCCAGATGTCCCGCAGGTAAACCGGATTGCCGTCAGAGCCCGTACCGAGCGGTTCGCTCTGCATATCCAGATCGACGCGACCGGCCAGCGCATAAGCAACGACCAGCGGAGGCGAAGCCAGGTAGTTCGCCTTCACAAGTGAGTTGATGCGGCCTTCGAAGTTCCGGTTACCGCTCAACACGGCGACCGCAACGAGCCCTTCCTTCTGGATCGCCGCCGCCACCGGTTCCGGCAGCGGGCCGCTGTTTCCAATGCACGTGGTGCATCCGTAGCCCACTAAATTAAATTTCAATGCTTCGAGGTAAGGCATCAGGCCGGCCTTCGTGAGGTAGTCGTAGACCACCTTGGAACCGGGCGCGAGACTGGTCTTCACCCACGGCTTCGAGGTCAACCCTTTCTCGACCGCCTTCTTGGCAAGGAGCCCGGCGGCCATCATCACAGAAGGATTGGATGTGTTGGTGCAACTGGTGATCGCCGCGATCACCACCGCGCCGCTTTCCATATTTCCGGAGAAATCGCCGATCTCCAGTGCGCCCTTCTTCTTCAGTTGGTCTTTGAAGGCGGTCTGGAAGTTGGCGGGAACATCCGGCAGAGTGACTTTGTCCTGCGGACGCTTCGGGCCTGCCATGGACGGTACAACCTGGGCGAGGTCCAACTCAAGCGAGTCTGAGAATAGCGGATCGCGCAGATCGTCCGTGCGGAAGAGCCCCTGCTCCTTGGCATAGACCTCGACCAGATTCACCAGTTCCTCTGGCCGGTTACTGGCGCGCAGATAGAACAGGGTTTCTTCATCGATGGGGAAAAATCCGACGGTTGCGCCATACTCCGGCGCCATGTTGGCTACCGTGGCGCGGTCGGCTAGACTCAGCGCGCTCAACCCGCTCCCGTAGAACTCAACGAACTTACCCACCACGCCTTTCTTCCGAAGTATCTGTGTGATGGTGAGCACCAGATCGGTCGCCGTGCAGCCTTCTTTCAATGCGCCGAATAACTTGAAGCCGACCACCGGCGGGAGCAGCATGGAAATCGGCTGGCCCAGCATGCAGGCCTCGGCTTCAATTCCTCCAACGCCCCAACCGACTACGCCCAGGCCATTGATCATCGTGGTGTGGGAGTCCGTGCCGACCACCGTGTCGGGATACGCATAAACGCCCGAAGATGTCTTCCTGCGGAAGACCACTGNNATTCACCTGGTGCACAATCCCCGTATCCGGCGGCACGACGCGGAAATTCGCGAACGAAGTCTGTCCCCAGCGCAGTAAGGCGTAGCGTTCGCGATTGCGCTGAAACTCAAGCAGAGCATTCACCGAGAACGCGGTATTCGAGCCGAACTCATCAACCTGCACGGAGTGGTCGATCACCAGATCGGCGGGAAGTAGAGGGTTGGCCTTATTCGCGTCGGCGCCCATCACTTTGAGTGCGTCTCGCATGGCCGCCAGATCCACCACGGCCGGAACGCCGGTGAAATCCTGCAGCAGGACGCGGGCGGGCATGAAGCTGATCTCTTTCGGATCAGGACCGCCGACGCCGCGGGCGACAAAATCGATATCCTCAGCGGTCACCTTCCTGCCGTCTTCATGACGGAGAAGATTCTCGAGCATGATCTTGGTGGTGAAGGGCAGCCGGGAAATGTTGGCGACGCCTTTTTCTTCGAGCGCGGCGAGGCGATAGAAACGGAAATCGGCTCCGCCGGCGCGCAAAACCGCAGCCGAACCGAATGAATTAGCAATACTCATGGCTTAACTTCAGTTTAGCGAGTTGCCAAACGTGTTGCAGTTGGAAGGGGTCCCGGAAACCTCTAGGTGTGGTTTGGATGTGCGACAAGGTTTCGGCGGATGATGTTGTGGGTGCGTTCGCGCGTCATGCGGATGCGGCACGGCAGCGGGTCGGGACCCGCGTTGCAGGTTTGATTTCGAATCTGGAGCCAGGCTGCTTGGTCGCTGCCGTTGATCATCCATGCCGTGGCATTCGTCGCATGGTTGGTTTGCTCCAGGTAATAGGCAGCGTCCAGATCGATGTCCGCGGCGGCCGCGTTCATCTCCATTGAGCCATAATCTTCGTCGTGCTCCAGCAGGATTTTGCGGTTGGAGCCGGTGATGAAGTAGCGCGTGGTGAGTGGAGGGATTCTGGATTCGCGGGACCACTCGAATAAGTCGGCGGCGAACGCTTGAGGGAGTTGACTGAGCCTGAGAGAACCTTCCTTTACTTGCTTTGAAAAAACGGTGACCGAGGGTGTGGGCTCGCCATTGGTTGGATGGAAATAGAAACCACCCAAGGCGATGCCGTCCTGCAAATCAATCCACAGAAATCCCCGGCCCGCCAGGATGGGGCCGCTGAGGCCCGAGACCGTTAAGTACCGCCCGTCACGGATGCGAAGCGGGAGCGGTGAGCCTTTGATGACCTGTTCGACGGCGCCCGAAAGTGGCGTATCCCAACCGTAATGAAATACGCAATCCGGGATGAACGTGCGCGTGAGTTTACGGAAGCTCTTGTCTCGAATGAGGTCTCGTGCCGGCGCCCCCGCGAACTGATTCAGGAATGCAAGTTGATCGGCGGGAATCGGACTCTGGAAGATGGACTGCGCGCTCACGGACGCGTTCAGCAGGAAGAGGAGCAGCACGCACGGCAGCGGCGCGCGAAGGGAAGACATATGAAGGAATCCCCCTTTCTTTGGTGGTAATTCGATCAAAGCTTAACACGAAAATGCGAACCTGGGCTACAGTTGGATCTTGGAGAAAAAGTAAGTTCCGACGCTGATGAACAAGACCGTGATGCAGCCGATCACCACGGCGTCAGTCGTGAGCCCGAAGGCCGATGAGCCGGTCAGTACCGTGCGGAGGCCGTCCACTCCATAGGACAGCGGATCGAGGCCCGTCACGAACGCGAACGCGCGCGGCAAATTCTTCAGCGGGTACAGCGCGCCGGAGAGGAAGAAAATCGGCATCACGAGAAAGTTCATGATGAGCTGGAAACCCTGCATATCTGTGAGCAGCGATCCGATTGCTGTCCCGAGCGCGGTGAACATGATGGCGATCATAGCCATGAAGCAAAACGCGATCGGAACGGTAGCGAAGTTGACCGGGCGGAAGCCCGCGATGAGGCAGACAGCGAAAACCAGCGACCCTTGTACCATCGCGGACGTTGCCGAGCCGAGCGTGCGGCCCAGCATGATCTGAAGGCGGGGGACCGGGGCGACCAGCGTTTCTTTCAGGAAACCGAACTGGCGGTCGAAAAGCAGCGAGATGCCGGAAAAGATTGACATGAATAGCACCGACATACCGATGATGCCCGGCGCCATGAACTGCCGGTAACTGCCGTAGCCCGCCTTCTGGAAGATGGGGCCCATCCCGAAACCGAAGGCGATGAGATAGAGAACGGGCTGGCCGAGTGACGCCACGATTTGCGCGCGGGAGCGGAAATAGCGCTTCACTTCCCGCAGCCAGAGGATATAGATAACGCTCATCGTGGCCTCCGTCTTCGGCGGAACCTCATCGTTTGGGACTCCACATTTTCGCCATCTGGCGCAGCGCGTCGGCAGAGGATGCGCTTTCATCTCGAATGGCGGAACCGGTCAGCTTGAGAAACGCTTCCTCCAGGGTTTCGGTACCCGTCTGCTGCTTTAGCTCCGCTGAAGAACCGAGAGCGATAATGCCGCCGTGATCGATGATGGCGATACGCTGCGCGACGCGCTCCGCCTCCTCCATATAGTGCGTGGTGAGGAACACGGTGACCCGCTCGGTTTCGTTGAGGTGCTTGACGTGCGTCCAAAGCTGGTTCCGGCTTTGCGGGTCAAGGCCGAGCGTGGGCTCATCGAGGAAGATGATTCTTGGGGTGTGGAGCATGCTGCGGGCAATTTCAAGCCGGCGCTTCATGCCGCCTGAGAACGTCTTGGCAGGGTCGTTGCGCCGGTCCCATAGCTCGAACAGTTTCATCAGACGCTCGGTCCGCTCGATTCTGAGCGCCCGTGGAACGTGGTAGAGCACGGCGTGGATCTCCATGTTCTCGTAGGCGGTGAGTTCGGTGTCCAGGCTGGGATCTTGAAACACGATGCCGAAGCGCTTGCGGACCTCGTTCTGCGCGCTGGCGGGGTTGAGGCCATCGATTTCCACCGACCCGCTGGTTGGTTTCAGCAGCGTCGTCAGCATTTTGATCGTGGTGGTTTTTCCGGCGCCGTTGGGTCCCAGGAAGGCAAAGATTTCGCCGCGCTCCACTTGGAACGAGATATCTTTGACGGCTTCGAAATCGCCGAACCTCTTGACCAGGTTTTGAACGCGAATCATACGGCTCCGGATTATGATAGCGCGCTTCCCGCTTCCATCAGGAAGTCCAGACCCGAAAGTTCGTTATTTTCTGGAAGCCGAGACGGTGGTAGAGTTCCATGCCTGCCGTGGTGGATTGCAACACGATGTGGCGTTCTTGAGCTGCTTCTCGCGATAGGGCTTCGCGCATGAGGGCTTCCGCATAACCGCGGGCGCGGAAGCCGGGGAGCGTGGCGACATTGTAGATGCCGAGCGTGGAGTCGTCGGCTACCGTGGCGGCGGTACACATGGGTTTTCCGTCTACGTAGCCGAGCCAACCGCGGAAAGGCGCCCGCTCTGTGGTGTGCGAGTCGAAAACCTCTTCAAACCATGCGACGGGCACGCGGAAGCACGCGGAGCCGATGTCGCGGAAGTTTTCGAGTGTGGCGGCGTCGCGAACCTCGGCGACTTCAATTGCCGGGAGTTCGCGGGCGGGCGGTGGAAATCGGGCGGCGACCATGCCCGGCATCTGGGTGGCGAGATGGAGGCCGTGCCTCTCAAAGAGCTTTCCGGCGCGGCGATTGAGAGCGGGCGTGAGCAAGCCATCGCACAGCCAGAACGACCAGTTGATTCCGCGAACGCCGAAACGCACGCGCGCGGAGAGGATGCGACGTTCCAGATCTGTTTCGTCCACGACTTCGCTCGACAGAAACGCCGCGTTGAACATCTGGAAGCGGACGCCGAGCGAGATCACTTCGACGCCGGAAGAAACCCGATTCTCAGAGCCGGAACGCGCGGCGGCCAGCGCTCGAAAGCAAAGACGCAAATTTCGTTCGACAGCAGTCAGTTCTGTCACTTTGTTTCCGCAGAGTGGCCTGAAGAGCACGCTGAGCAGGCCACGGAAGGCTCTCCAATGTAAGATTTCGTGTTTTTCCTCGAAAAAACGCTGGTTTCCACCGTTTCGCTCTTTACTTCAACAAGACCCGCACCGTATGATTATTACGTTTTGACATCGACGCGGCATTGATCGGCCCGGAGTCAGTTTACAGGCACCCGGCTCGATTCCGCACGATGAACGTTGCATCGGAGGTTTAATTTGGCAATTACAAGAATGACGCAGACACAGTTAATGAGAGCCCTCGGCGAGCATTGCGAGGTACCTAACAAGACAGCGCGAGCGATGCTCGACCAACTCGCCCATCTCGCCGTAAGCGAAGTGAAGAAGAACGGCGTTTTCGTGCTCCCCGGCATCGGCCGTCTGGTTCGCGTCGATCGGAAAGCCCGCCTGGGCCGCAACCCCGCGACGGGGGAGTCCATCAAGATTCCCGCGAAGAAGGTGGTGAAGTTCCGGGTAGCGAAGGCTGCGAAAGACGCGATCGTCCCGCCTAAAAAGGCGAAGTAGTCGATCGGATCGGTTTAGAACCAGAGAACCCCGTGTGGCTGAGACGCCGCACGGGGTTCTGTATTTGGCTCAAACCTGTTGTTTCTCTTCTTCCTTCTTTTCGGCGGGTTTGGGATCTTCTTTGATCGAGGTCTTGAAGTTTCGAATCCCCTCGCCCAGGCCTTTGGCCAAGTCCGGAATTTTCTTGGCCCCGAAAAACAAGACCAGCAGGCCGATGACCAGCAGCAGATCCTGACCACGCAACAACAGACCTTCCAGTGGCAGACTTAAGGACGCCATGATTCCTCCTCTTCCTCTTTGATTGTAGTGGACGGCGGGGCGCCATCGGAATCGGATTTCCATCGCGGCGGGAGCATTTTACTCATCCAGAACCGGATCGACCAAATCACCAGGCCAACGGCGAGAAAGATTCCGGCTCCCCACAGGGCTGTGAAGACAACCAGCGCCAGCACGAGGTGAGCTATTTCCTGAACGCCATCGAACACACTTTTCTCCTTGCTGATCGATTGTAATATTCTGGTCAGGGCACTTCTGTGCAAACCTCTATGCAACCCATTCCAACAGATCAACAACAACCGCTGGTCGACCGACTGACCGCTGCTTGCGGCGGCGCGTACACGCCGGAACAGCGCCGCCAGTACTTCATCACGGGACCGCAATGGGCGGCAGCCTATCCGGGCCACGCTTTATTCCACGCGCCCACGCGAGCAGAGGTTGCCTTTCCGGAGGTGATCCGCGAGTATGCCAAGATCGGCATCGGCTGGTGGTGTACGCACGACACCGATGTGATTCCGACGGCGGATTTGGGCAAGGAAGGCCAGGACAAGATTGTCGCCGAGATCAAGAGCTGCCTGAACGAAAGCGGGCTGAAGTGCTCGATGGTGACAACGGAGACATTCCATCATGCGGTATGGGCCGCCAGCCCCGCCGCGGAATCCCCCATTGTGCGGGAGTATGCCGCGTTTCGTGTGAAGAACACAGTGGACATCGGACATGAACTGGGGGCGCAGTTTGCCGTCTACTGGCCGGGCTCGCTCGGGTATTTTGTGCAGGGTGCGGTGGAGGAAACCGAAACACTGCGATGGTATGCCGAGGCGCTGAACGCTGCCTGCGAGCACGATATCGAGGTGGCGCGCAAGTTGGGATGCCCGACGTTGAAACACTGCATGGAGGCCAAGCCCTTCGAGCCGCAGGCGGAGATTCTGCTGCCGACCAGCGATGCGATGCTGGGATTCATTGCGTCCGGATTGCTGACGCATCCGGAAATGGTGGGATTGAATCCGGAATATCTGCATGAGCTCATGTGGGGTGCGGCTCCGAGGGCGGCGCTGGCCCGTGCGCTGGTGGCAGGCAAGTTGTGGCACTTCGATATCAACGATGGCTACCGCTTGAAGCACGACGTGGATATCGCCGTGGGGCTTGTGAATCCGCTGGACTGGCTGAATGTACTGGTGCTGTTGCGCAGCCATGGGTACAACGGGCCATTCAATCTGGATTACAAGCCGCCGCGGACCACGAGCAATCATGGGGTGTTCTCGGTGAGTTTCCCGACGGCTGTAGACCGGTTTATCACGCTTTGGGAAATGGCGGGCGAAGTGATTGCCGACCCGGTGATCAAAGAGGCGACCGATGCTTTAAAGGTCGGGGCTCCGATGCCCGCGACCATTGACGCCACGGCGATTGCGGAGGCGCACAAGGAGCTGCTGACGCTGCATGAATTGATTGGACACCGGCTGTTTCAGATTTTGGTGGGTGCCCACCGGGGGCGCGTTTACTCGATCTAAGAGCGGGCGGCCACGACGGCTTCCCGGAACTGACGAGCGCGCCTTTCTATCTCGTCGAAGTCTTCGTCTTTGATCAGTTGCGCGCTGACCAGTTCGCCCCCCACCGCGACCGCGCATGCGCCGGCTTTCAGAAAATCGCCACAGGTCTGGAGGTTGACGCCACCTGTGGGGATCATCTCGATGTGCGGGAGCGGAGCCTTTAGCGACCGGATGTACTTTGCGCCGCCCACGCTATCGGCGGGAAAAATCTTAATCACATCGGCGCCTGCCTCCCACGCGGTGACGACTTCAGTGGGCGTCAGCGCGCCGGGGCAGATCACCTTCGAGTAGCGTTTGGCGATTTCTATCGTCTTGATATTGAGGGCCGGGGTGACGAAGAACTCGGCCCCGGCAAGCATGCAGGATCGCGCGGTTTCGGGGTCGAGAACGGTACCCGCGCCCAGAATGATCTTGTCGCCATAGTGGTCGGCGACTTTTTCGAGGGCCCGCAGGGCTCCGGGAACCGTCATCGTAATTTCGGCCGCGCGGATACCCCCGCGGTAGATCGCGTCCACCGCGCGGATCGCGCTTTCGGCGGAGTGCGTGCGGACAACGGGAACGATGCCGATGCCGGTGATGGCGTCGAGGATTTCGCGGGGCTTCACACGGGCAAGTATAAGCGATTCGTTCCGCGCTACATTTGAAGCATGGCGTTCGTGATTGATGACGCGTTCCTGCCCGCGACGTTGACGGCGCCGCCGATGAACGACGAGGAGTTTGCCGAGTTTTGCGCGGAGCATCCGGATTTGTTCTTTGAGATGACCGCGGAGGGCGAACTCATTGTTATGCCACCAACCTATTCAGATACGGGCGCCAGCAATTGGGACGTTGCCGGGCAACTGCACGCCTGGGCTAAGCGAGATGGGCGGGGTGTCGGCTGCGATTCTTCAACGGGTTTCGTTCTGCCCAACGGCGCCCGGCGTTCTCCGGATAATGCGTGGACTCTAAAGAGCCGGGTTGCACAGTTGGAAAAGGCTGGCCGCAAAACGTTCTGGCACCTGTGCCCCGATTTTGTGATTGAGCTGCAATCTGCAACGGACCGCCCCCGCCTTGTTCGCGAGAAAATGCGGGAGTGGGTGGCGAATGGAGCGCAACTCTGCTGGCTGATCGACCCGAGCCGGCGGTCGGTCGCGATCTATCGCCCGGATGGCTCTGTAGAGACTCGGACGGATATCGATTCGATCGCGGGTGAGGGGCCAGTTGCGGATTTCATACTGGACCTTACGGATGTCTGGGATCCTCTTGGCGCCTAAGTCTCCACTAGCCTGTGATCGCCAGGCCCTGACCACCGAGCAGCGAAAACGGCACTTCGAAATCCTCGGTCCTCATCTGCGATCACGCCTCAGGCGCGTCCACGAATTAGCCGACGGATACGAGTTTGAGTTCCCTGGCGACGCGGAGACATTCGAGCTTGTGGCAGACTGGGCCAGCGGCGAACGGCTGTGCTGTCCTTTCTTCCAGATTGATCTGGAGCCGGGGCGCCAAGCTGGCACGCTTTGGCTGCGATTGACTGGACAAGAGGGCGCGAAGCGAGTCATTCGATCTGAGTTGTCCCACTTCTTCGAGGCGGAATGAACACGCTTCTGTTTATCGGCTACGCGCTTTTGCACGGCAGGCTCGCGGCGCTGGAGTTTTTGGGCCGCAGATCGCCCGGGTCTGGCCGGCTTCGCATCGGCGCCCGGCGAGCCATCCTGCTGAGTACGCCGGAACTGGTGGAGGAGGTGCTGGTTCAGCGCACCGACGAATTTCAGAAGGGCCCGGCCCTGCGCGTGTATTCGCGTCCTCTTCTGGGCAATGGGATCCTCAGCAGTGAGGGAGAGACGCACCGGAAGCATCGCCGCCTGGTGGCTCCGGCGTTTGCCCACCAACGCGTTTCGCGCTACGCCGATGTGATGTCGGCAATGGCGCGGCAGACGTGCCACGCATGGCCGGCTGGTGGCGTGATTTCCATGCACCGCGAAATGACGAGGTTGACCCTTGGCATAGTGGGCCGCACTTTGTTCGATGCGGACCTTTTGCAGGACGCCGACGCGATCGGCAGCCGCATTACCGAGCTGATCCGCTACGCGACCGATCAGACGCGCTCATTTCGTCCTGTGCCGCTCGAGAAGGACACACCGCAAAACCGCCGGGCCCGCGAATCGGTCGAGAAGTTGAACCAGACGATCTACGGAATGATCGAGCAGCGCCGCGCGTCGGCTGAAGACAAGGGAGATCTGCTTTCCATGCTGCTGCTGGCGCGCGATGAAGAGGGCGGCAGTTTGAGCGATGAGCAGGTCCGCGACGAGGCGATGACGCTTTTTGTGGCCGGGCATGAGACAACGGCGAATGCAACGACATGGTCGCTTTATCTTTTGGCGCGAAACCCGGACGTGCAGCGTGCGCTTCGGGAGCAGGTTCGAGCCGCGGTGGGAATGCGGGCGATTACTTTTGCCGACCTGCCCAAGCTTCCGCTGGCGTTGGAGATATTCAAGGAATCGATGCGCCTCTATCCACCGGCTTATATCGTGGTGCGGGAGCCGCTGAAAGATCTGGAAGTCGGCGACGGGATCAAGGTGAAGAAGGGCGAGCTGATTGCAATGTGCGAGTGGGTGCTGCATCGCGACCCGCGATACTTTCCGGATCCCCTGCGCTTCGATCCCTCACGCTTTTCGCCGGAAAATGAACCGAAGATTCCCCGGTATGCTTACTTTCCTTTCGGGGGCGGCCGGAGAATCTGCATCGGGAATCAGTTCGCTTTGATGGAAGGGCAGATCATCCTCGCGACCGTGGCGCAATACTGCACGCTTGAGATGGTGGGACCGAAAGCGGTGCATGGCGATCCACTGATGACGCTGCGGCCGGATGGTGCAGTAATGATGCGGGTGGGAAGTCAACAGTAAATCACGATTCCCCTTATCCAGGCGTCGGCCTGTCATACGACCTCCTGAGCGATCGCGGCACCCCGGTGGGCCGGACGAAAGTGGAGAACTCGCCTCCCGTCTCCCCACTTAGTGCTGAGACGCAAATGCCACCCAAAATCCTAATTGTTGATGACACGCCCCTGAACGTAGAACTTCTTCAGGAGGTTCTTGGATCTGTTGGTTTTCGAACCTGCTCCGCGGAGAATGGGGCCCAGTGCATCACCCTAAGCCGCAGCGAGCACCCGGATTTGATCCTGCTCGATGTCATGATGCCGGGTGAAACCGGGTTTGAAACCTGCGCGAGACTAAAGTCCGACCCCCTGACGGCCGATATACCCGTTATCTTTCTTTCGGCGCTGGACGACGTGAAGAGCAAGGTAAAAGGGCTAAAAATCGGTGGGGTGGACTATGTTTCGAAGCCGGTCCACGGGGAAGAGGTGCTGGCGCGTGTCCGCGTGCATCTCCGCATTGGCGAAACCAATCGTGCGATGGCGCGGCAAAACCAGGCCCGGCTGGAAGAGCTGCGGAATGCGCAGCAAGCCATCCTGGTGCGTCCGGAAACCTGTCCGGATGCGAGGTTTGCGGTCTACTACAAACCATTGGAAGGCGCCGGCGGAGATTTCTATGACGTGGTGGCCGTGGATTCCGATGTTTTCGGTTATTTCGTCGCAGACGTGAGCGGCCACGGGGCGAGCGCAGCCTTTCTCACGTCCGCAATCAAGGCTTTGCTGCGCCAGTATGCCGGGCCCCTGTTCTCGCCCGAGGACACCATGCGGGGCGTAGACGCAGTGATGCGTCAGATGCTGGGCGAGGAGCAATACCTGACCGCTTGCTACGCGCATCTGAACCGGCGTGCACAAAGGCTCTCGGTGGTGAGCGCCGGGCATCCGCCGGTGATCGTGGTGAGCGCTTCAGGAAAAGCGCAGACGCTCGAAATGGACAGTGACCCCCTGGGCATCTTCAGCTCGCTCGTTTTGCAGCGTAAGGACGTGAAGGTTTCGGCGGGCGACCGGTTCTTTCTTTATACCGACGGAATGATTGAGTCCGCGCCCGGTGGCGGCCGGAAGACCGGACTGCAGAGCCTGATCGAATCCTGCGTCTCCTACCGCACGGACCCGCTCAGCGACGCGGTTTCCATGATTGCACGCGATCAGACCGGCGCGAAAGTTGCTGAGGATGACTTTTTACTTTTGGCCGTGGAGGTCACTGGTTGAGTTCGCGTGATATCGATCTGCGTATGGAACTCCCGCCCACGCTCGACGCCATCGAGAAATTCTGTGCCGAGTTCCAGCTTTGGCGCCAAGGCGCCTGCGCGAATCTCGACTCATTTTCCTCAGAGCTGTTGCTTCGCGAAGCCCTGACAAATTCGGTCGTGCACGGATGTTCGGGAGATCCCGGCAAGCGAATTTCCTGCGTGCTGCGTGCCAAGCGGGATCGGGTGGTCATCGCCATTCGCGACGAAGGCGCCGGGTTCGACTGGCGCGCGGCCTGGGATCGGCAGGCGGAGCCGGAAGACACACACGGCCGCGGGATCGAGATATTCAGGCGCTACGCCAACGCCGTTCGGTTCAATCCAAAAGGTAATTCAGTAACTCTGGTCAAACGGTTTCAACGGGTAAACGAAATATGAACGACGAGATGGTTTCGCAAGGTGTTGCAACTCCGGAAAAAGTTCGGCCGGAAGTGGTTCGGTTGGAGGGTGACCTGGTGGCCGCCGGTCTGCCGGCATTACGATCCAAATTGAAGGAGATGGTAGCTGCCGGAGTTCACCATCTCACTATCGATATGGCCGGCGCCCATTTGGTGGATTCGGCCGGCATCGGGCTATTGATTTCCGCTCACAACTCGCTGAAGAAAGCGGGCGGGGGATTAACGGTGATTCATGCGTCGAAGGACGTTATGGAATTGTTCCGGACCATGCGGATTCACCAGCACTTCACGGTCTCCGGAAGCTGAGGTTCAAGTGGCGATATGAGTGACTTCAGCCTTGACGACGATCTGGTGCTCGACTACCTCGCGGAGAGCCGTGAACATCTGGCGACGATCGAGACGGATTTGCTCTCGATCGAGCAGGCCGGCGCCGACATTGACGAACAATTGGTCAACCGTGTTTTCCGGGCCGCTCACTCCATAAAAGGGGGCGCTGGGTTTTTCGACTTGATGAAGATCAAAGAGTTGGCGCACCGGACGGAAAGCGTTTTGGATCTGATGCGCTCACGCCAGATGGTTCCAAACTCCGAAATTGTGAGTATCCTGCTGCTGGCGTTTGACAAGCTGCGCGATCTAATGGCCAACTATAGCGACAGCAACAACGAGGACATCTCAGAGTTCACGGCCGCGCTGAGCCGCCTCGCTGAAGAGCATCTGAGTCCCGAAAAGAAGAACTCGACGTCCGAAATTGTGACGATCTCAATTCCGCATTCGAGCCGGCGCATCCAGAGTCCGGCGTTTGACCTGGACCAGGCGCGGCAGGGCGGCAAAACGATCTATGCGATTGAGTACGACCTGATTCACGATATCCAGCGGCGCGGCAAAACACCGCTCGAAGTGCTGAATCATCTGATGAAGTGCGGCGACATTCTGGAGACGGCTTTCGATTTGGATTCCGCCGGCACGCTGGATGACGAGCCGTCGAATGAACTCCGGCTGGATGTTCTTTATGCGACGGCGCTCAACGGCTACTCGCTTTCCCAGATCCTCGACGTGCCGCCCGAGCGGATTCACAAGATTGAGAATCACGGCGCGGCGGTCTTAAAGGCCGAGGCTTTAAACACCGGGGCGGAGCTGCCGATTGTCGCTCCAGCTTCATTAGCGCCTGCCGCCGAGGTTGTGGAACAAATATCAAGACCGGCCGCCGCGGCGACCCAGATTGCCGCAGTCGAAACCACGGTGCGGCTGAATGTCGCGCTGCTGGACTCCTTGATGACTCTGGCCGGCGAACTCGTGTTGGGCCGCAACCAGCTCACCGAAGCCGTCAGGAATGACGATAAACGGGAAATCCGCGCCGGCGCTCACCGGGTGAGTCTGGTGACGTCTGAGCTCCAGGAAGCAGTTTCGCTGACCCGCATGCAGCCGGTGGCCGGAATGTTTTCGAAATTCCCGAGGCTGGTGCGAGATCTGGCGAGCGAATTGGGCAAAGAGGTCCAGCTCAACCTCGAAGGCGGCGAAGTCGAACTGGATAAGACGATCATCGAGGGGCTGAGCGATCCCCTTACCCATATGGTGCGCAATTCCGTGGACCACGGAATTGAGCCGCCGGCCGCGCGGATAGCCGCGAACAAGCCCGCGCTGGGGATTGTCACCCTGCGGGCGAAGCATCAGGCCGGGCAGGTGGTGATCGAAATTTCAGATGACGGGAAAGGCCTTTCCGGCGAGAAAATTGCTGCGTCCGCGTTGAAGAAGGGGCAGATCACCGCCGAGCAACTTCAAGCGATGTCGGAGTACGACAAACTGGCCCTGGTCTTCCTGCCGGGCGTCTCGACAGCCGAGAAGCTGACAAACGTATCGGGCCGCGGCGTCGGCATGGACGTGGTTAAGACGAACCTCGACCGCCTCGGGGGAAAGGTGGAGATCGACTCCGTCCCTGGCAAGGGTTCCGCGTTTCGGATTAAGCTCCCGCTCACCCTGGCCATCATTCCCTCCTTGTTGGTCTCGGAGTCCGGCGAGCGCTTCGCCATCCCGCAGGTGAGCGTCGGGGAGCTGATCCGCATTCCGGCGAGCCAGATAGCGGACCGGATCGATCGCGCGGGCGATGCCGAAGTGGTCCTGCTGCGCGACCGGCTCGTCCCGCTGGTTCATCTGGCCGAAGTACTGGGTGGCCCGCGCGTCGAACGGGGATTAAGAGCGCTCAATATCGTCCTGGTGGACACCGGAACTTTCGAATACGGGCTCGTGGTGGGGGACCTGCACGACACGGTGGAGATTGTGGTGAAGCCCATGGGGCGGCATTTGCAGGGACTGCGCGATTATGCCGGGGCAACCATTCTGGGTGACGGCCAGGTGGCTGTGATTCTAGACGTTGCGGGCCTCGCGCTTCGCGCCGGGCTGTCCCGGACGGGGGCCACTACCGCAACGGAAAAAGCCGCGGCGGAAGACGGCGCCGGGGAACTGCACTCGCTCTTGCTGTTTCAGAACGCGCCCGGTGAACATTGCGCTGTGCCCATTGAGCTTGTCACCAGGGTGGAGCGCGTGCGGATCGGCCAAGTGGAGCACCTGGGCGGGCGCAGGACCATGCAATACGGCGGGGCGAGTCTTCCCCTGGTGACTCTGCATGACGTGGCCGCGGTGGACGATCTGATCGAGAGCCAGCAATGGGTAGTGGTTGTGTTCGAGCGCGCCGGCCGGCCGGTGGGGTTGTTGGTAGCGGAACCGCTCGACATGATCGAGACGCGCCTCGCGATGGATACCGTGGCTCTCCGGCAAACGGGCGTCGCCGGGTCCGCGCTCCTCGCTGGGCGTACCACCCTCATGCTGGACATCTTCGAACTTGTGGATGCCGTGCGCGGGCAATGGCCCGAATCGAAGGCGGAAGCCACCATAGTTCCGGTAATACCGAAGTCCGCGGCCACCATTCTGGTGGCGGAAGACTCGGATTTCTTCAGGGGCCAGATCAAGCGGTTGATCGAAGCGGTTGGATACAAAGTATTGGCGGCGGAGGATGGCCAGTCCGCGTGGGAGCTTCTGGATAGCCACGCCGGCGAGATTTCGGTGGTCACCACGGATGTCGAGATGCCGCGCCTCGATGGCTTGGGGTTAACGAAACGGATACGCGCCGATGGGCGTTTCGCGAGCCTTCCGATCATCGCGCTTTCCACCTTGGCCGGCGAAGAAGAAATGGCTCGCGGCCTGGCCATGGGTGTGAGTGAGTACCAGGTCAAGCTCGACCAGAATCAGTTGCTCGACAGTATCCGGAAAGCAGTGAGCGGAATAGAACTCAGACAGCCGCCTGTGGCGGTCTAAAGGAAAAAATGACGTCGATATCGAACATGAAAATTGGGAGAAAGATCTCTCTCGTGCTGGGGTCCGTCGTGGTCCTCCTGATCGGTCTGTCCGCGCTTTCACTCTGGGGAATTCGCTCCACCGAAAAGCTGGCGGGTGACTCCATCGATCGCATGACGAAGTCGAAGCTCGCGGCAGTCGTCTCGGGTAATCAGGCGGAACTCAACCTCACCGTCGCAAAAATGGTTCTCGCAAAAAAAGTAACGGACGATCTGACCAACCAGATCGTCGAGCTTCGGAAGAGCCGGAACGCCGCGATGGAGGACTTCAAGGCGAGGGCGAACACGCCGAAATCCATCAAGCATGGTGAGGAGATGGATGAGATGGCCAGGGAAAGATCAGCTTCGAACGACCGTATTATCGCCTCGATTCGCGCTGGCCGATACGCGGACGCGATCCAGGAGTTTCACGCGCCGCACTCGAATCTGGTCGCCAAAGCCGCGGAAGCGATGAAGTGGCAAGAGAGCCTGGTTGCCGAAAACGAATTGAAACGCAAGGAAGCGGCCAGTACCGTCTGGACGCTGCTGATCTCGGGTTGCCTGATCGCCGTTGGCGGGGCCGTTTTCGGCGGCGTCGTTCTCACGCGCCAGATCTCCAATCCTATCGGCACGTTTGTTAACCATCTTGGCGAGATCGCCAAAGGCGATTTATCGAAAGACGCGCCTGCCGAATTCCTGGCACGG
Organism: Bryobacterales bacterium; assembly: GCA_003136675.1. GTDB lineage: Bacteria > Acidobacteriota > Terriglobia > Bryobacterales > Bryobacteraceae > Bog-113. The sequence continues at coordinate 48,383 of PLFE01000083.1, read as the reverse complement.
CGCGATGAGATCGGAACTATGGCGCAGGGCAAGCAGGCCATGATCAACGAATTACGCAAGATGATTCAGGAGATCTCCAGCGGCATCACGGTGGTGTCCTCCTCTTCAACAGAATTGATGTCCAGTTCCGGCGAGATGACCGCGGGCTCCCGTCAGGCCTCGGACAAAGCTCACTCCGTTTCCGCCGCCGCCGAGGAGATGAGTTCCAATATTACGTCGGTAGCGGCTGGTATGGAGCAGGCTACGACGAATCTGTCGCATGTCGCGGCCGCGACGGAACAGATGACTTCGACAATCGGTGAGATTGCGCAGAACTCCGAAAAGGCGCGGAGGATCACAGATGAGGCCACGCGTCAGGCCGCCCGCATCACCGAGCAGATCAATCAGTTGGGCGCGGCCGCGCGGGAGATCGGGAAGGTCACCGAAACTATCACCGAAATCTCGTCGCAGACGAACCTGCTGGCGCTCAACGCAACCATCGAAGCCGCACGAGCTGGTTCCGCGGGCAAAGGATTCGCCGTGGTGGCGACGGAAATCAAAGCCCTCGCGCAACAAACCGCCGCTGCCACGGAAGATATCAAGGGACGCATCGCCGGCGTTCAGTCGGCCACCGCGGGCGGAATCACGGAAATCGGGAAGGTTTCGCAGGTGATCCAGGATGTGAGCGCGATCGTCGCGTCGATCGCCGCGGCCATCGAACAGCAGTCCACCGCAACCAGAGATATCGCCCGCAACATCGCCGAGGCGTCCGCTGGCGTTACAGACGCCAACATGCGCGTCTCGGAAACAGCGCTCGTATCGAAGTCCATTGCGCATGACATCGTCAGTGTCGATCAGGCCGCGGGAGAAATGGCCAGCGGCAGCGACCATGTCCGGACCAGCGCCGGAGATCTTTCCACAGTTGCGGAAGAGCTCAGGGTCAGTGTTGCACGCTTTCACAAATAAAAATGAACTCGTTATCAAACATAAAGATCGGGAAGAAAATCGCCATCGTCCTGGGCGCAAACGTCCTCCTGCTGGCTGGGTTGTCGGCGCTATCGATGTGGGGAATCACTACGAGTGAACGGATGGGGGACTATACCAAGCGCCGCTTCGAGATCACTCAAATGGTGCAAGTCATTTCTGGAGAAACGGCCGCGCTCGGCCAGAACTCGGGAAGGCTGATCGTTGGAAGGCAAGCCACTGACGAAATTGTCGGCCACATCATGGAAAGCCGAAATAAGCGGCTGAAAGCCCTCGCGGATTTCAAGGCGACGGTAAAAACTCCCGAAAGCATTCAGCAGGGCGAGGAATTGAGCGTCCTGGTCAAGGCCAATGCCAGCGCCAACGACCGCATCATTACCTCTCTTCGTGCCGGCCGTTATGCGGAACTGGCCGGGGAATTCCGCGACGCCTCCGAGGTTTCCTTAAAGGTTCGCGCCCTGTCCGAAGGTGCGTTGAACTGGCAGATGCGCCTGCTCGCGGAAAATGACAAGGCGCGTAAGTCGACGGCATCCACGGTGTGGATGGTGCTCGGCGCCGGCTGCCTGATCGCCATCGGGGCCGCCGTTTTCGGGGGTGTTCTTCTGACGCGCAGCATCGCAACTCCTCTCGCGGAGACCGTCACGCACCTCGACCAGATCGCCCAGGGCGACCTCTCGAAGGACGCGGCTCCCGAATTGCAGACGCGCGGCGATGAAATCGGGACACTCGCGCGGGAGATGCAGACGATGACCGTCGCGCTGCGAAAAATGATTCAGGACATTTCGAGCGGAATCCAGGTACTGTCTTCCTCTTCCACCGAACTGATGAGCAGTTCAAAGGAGATGTCGTCCGGTTCGCGGGAGGCCTCCGATAAAGCGCACTCCGTGTCGGCCGCGGCCGAAGAGATGAGTTCCAATATCACATCCGTGGCGGCGGGGATGGAGCAAGCGACCACCAACCTGGCCCACGTGTCTTCGGCTACCGAACAGATGACGTCCACCATCGGAGAGATCGCGCGGAACTCCGAAAAGGCGCGCCGGATCACCGATGAGGCCACGCGCCAGGCGGCGCGCATTACCGAGCAGATCAATGAACTCGGCGCAGCTGCCCAGGAGATCGGGAAGGTGACGGAAGCCATTACCGAGATATCATCGCAGACAAATCTACTGGCGCTCAACGCCACCATCGAAGCGGCGCGGGCGGGGTCCGCGGGCAAAGGATTCGCCGTGGTGGCGACGGAAATAAAGGCCCTGGCGCAGCAGACCGCCGCCGCCACCGAAGACATCAAAGGCCGCATCGCCGGCGTTCAGTCGGCCACCGCGGGCGGAATCACGGAAATCGGGAAAGTGTCGCAGGTCATCCTCGACGTGAGCGCCATCGTCGCGTCCATCGCCGCGGCCATTGAACAGCAATCGATTGCCACGAAGGATATCGCCAGAAACATTGCCGAGGCATCCGTCGGCGTCAACGAGGCGAATAGCATGGTGGCGGAAACCTCGCTCGTATCGCGCTCCATCGCCAGGGACATCGTCGATGTGGACCAAGCGGCTGGAGAATTGGCCAATGGCAGCGACCTCGTCCGCAATAGCGCGGTGGGGCTGTCCGGCATTGCCGAAGATTTATATGTGTCGGTGGGACGCTTTCACGCCTGACATTGACCCCTAAGGAGACAACTTATGATGGACACGCAAACCCAGCCCGTTCCCCAAACCATCCTTCTGGCAACTTTCCTCGTCCGGGATGCGCTCTGCGCGTTGGACGCTGCCGGAGTCCAGGAGGTGATTCGGGTTGAGTCCGTGACGCCGGTCCGGCATGCTCCGGATGAAGTGGCGGGCGTGATCAATCTGCGAGGCAAGATCGTGACTCTGCTCGATCTGGGTCTGATCCTCGGATTCGGGAAGAGCACCGTCACGCGGGAGAGCCGGATTTTCATCATAGAAGACCGCAATGAGTTCCTGGGCGTTCTGGTGGACCAGGTCAGTGAAGTGATCGAAGTGGAGCCAGGCCAGGGCGAAGCGCTGCCTGTGAATATCCCGTCCGCCCAGGCGCGTTTCTTTCAAGGAGTGTGCCGGGCGGGCGGCCATGTGATAGCACTGCTGAACGCCGCCGAGGTTCTGAACGAGAACAGGCTATGACGAGAGGTAAGACGGGCCGTTCTGCATGATGACGCGCGTTCTGGTGGTGGACGATGCGTCGATCTTTCGCCGGGTCATTTCCGATGCTCTCGCCGGAGTCCCCGGTGTAGAGGTGGTGGGAACCGCCGCGAACGGGCGGTTGGCGCTCGCCCGGATGGCCGCGCTTCACCCGGACGTGATCACTCTCGACATCGAGATGCCGGAGATGAACGGGCTTGAGGTCCTCGACGCCATGCGCGAAATGGGCGTGAAGACCAGCGCGATCATGCTCAGTTCCCGCACCGTCCGGGGCGGCGAGATGACCATTAGGGCGCTTGAAGCGGGCGCGTTTGATTTCATCACCAAGCCCGAAGGCGGGTCTCAGGAAGCCAACCTGGCGCATCTCCGCGAAAGCCTGAGCCCCATGATCCGCGCTCTCGAACGGCGGCGGGAAATCCGTTCCATCCTCGGCCCAAAAGCCCTGAAGCCGGCGGCGGCGTCTACTGTAGCCGCTGCTTCGTCGCCCGCTCCAGTTGCCAGGGCGAGGGTGCGGTCCGGCGCTCCCATCGTTCTCATCGGGGTTTCGACGGGAGGCCCAACCGCTCTTGCACAAGTGCTGCCGGGCTTCCCGGCCAAAATCGGAGCACCCGTTTTCATCGTGCAGCACATGCCGCCCCTGTTCACCGAAGCCCTGGCGCAACGATTGCAGACCAAGAGCGTGATCCAGGTGAAGGAAGCGCAAAACGGCGAGACGGCTCGCACGGATTGCGTCTATCTCGCTCCCGGCGGAAGGCACATGAAACTGGCGCCGGGGCCACAGGGCGAAATCCTCATCCGCATCACTGACGATCCGCCCGAAAACGCCTGCCGCCCTTCCGTGGATTATCTCTTCCGTTCCGTGGCGCTTCATTTCCCGGGCCGCTCCGTCGCCGCTATCTTGACCGGCATGGGAAACGACGGCACCGAGGGCGTGCGCATGTTGAAGCGGAGCGGATGCCTCAGCATCGCGCAGGACGAAGCCAGTTGCGTGGTATTTGGAATGCCGCGCGAGGCCATCGCCGCCGGCGTCATCGACAATATTGTTCCCCTCAGCAAGGTTGCCGACGCGATCATCCGCGGGGTTGCCGAGGTGCGCGCTTGATCAAACTGCTTCCCCAGGAACGGCAGAATGTCGCGCAGTACATCCATTCGATTTGCGCTATCACCCTCGACGAATCGAAAGACTACCTGATTGAGAGCCGGTTGAGCGCGGTGCTCGAAGAGTTCAAATGTACCAGCTTTACAGACCTGATCAGCCGTTCCAGGTCCGATGCGAGCGGAAAGATCAAACGCAAGGTCATCGACGAGATCACCACGAACGAAACGCTGTTCTTCCGCGACTCTTCCCCGTTCGACCTGCTGCGGTTCAAAATCATCCCCGAGATCATCGACCGGCGAGCCCGCGCCGGGACCGCGGTGCCGATCCGGATCTGGAGCGCAGCTTGTTCCACGGGACAGGAGATCTATAGCATCGCGATTGTGTTGAAAGAGATGCTGGGCGATCTGAGCCGTTATAGCATTCGCCTCGTGGGAACCGACATTTCCGATCAGGCGATCACGCGGGCCAGTGAAGGCATTTTCAGCCAGATTGAGATCGCGCGAGGCCTCACCGACGCGGCGCGGGAAAAGTCCTTCCTGCCCCATCCGAGGGGATGGAAACTTCGTGACGAGATTCGTGCGATGGCCAGCTTCCGCAAGCTGAACCTGATGGACGATTTCTCTTCGCTCGGTAAATTCGACATTGTCTTTTGCCGCAACGTGGCCATTTACTTCAACGAGCGCGATCGTGCTTCGCTCTTCAATCGAATTGAGCAGCGACTGGAAGGCGACGGTTACCTGGTGGTGGGGTCCATGGAGTCTTTGAGCGCAATCTGCCCGCAGTTCGAATCGAAGCGGCATCTTCGATCGGTGTTTTATCAGGTGAAGAGGTGAATGTCATGCTTGCTCACGGCGCCGCGCTAGTTGGAACCTATGACTATCGACTGGTCGCCTTGTCGATATTGATCGCCGTGTTCGCCGCGTACGCGGCGCTGGATCTGGCCGGCAGGGTGACGGCGTCACATGGATTGTCCCGGTTCGTTTGGCTCAGCGGCGGCGCTTGCGCGATGGGGATGGGCATCTGGTCGATGCACTACGTCGGCATGCAAGCCTTGCGTTTGCCCGTCCCGGTGGAATATGACTGGCCCACCGTCTTGCTTTCGATGATCGCGGCGGTTTCCGCTTCGGCCGTCGCCCTCTTTGTCGTCAGCCGGCCAACCATGGGAATCGGCGCCACTGTGGGAGGCAGCGTCCTGATGGGCGGTGGAATCGCTGCCATGCATTACATCGGAATGGAAGCCATGCGGCTGCCCGCGATGTGCAGCTACTCCGTTTGGCTAGTATCACTTTCGGTCTTTCTCGGCGCAGCCATATCGCTCGTCGCGCTTCATCTCACGTTTGCCGTTCGAGGCGAGCTGGCGACCTGGAGCTGGCAAAAGTCCTTCAGTGCGCTCTTGATGGGTCTGGCAATCCCCATCGTGCACTACGTGGGCATGGCCGCTGTGACATTCACTCCTTCCCCGCTCGCGAACTCCTATTTCGCGCACTCCATGAGTATCTCGGAACTGGGAGTGACCGCAATTGGGCTGGTCACCCTCATGTTGCTTGGCTTGGTTTTCCTCGCGTCTTTCGTGGATCGCCGTCTTGTTCNNTGAGCCACGAGATCCGAACGCCCATGAACGGCGTTCTTGGCATGGCGGAGCTTCTATTGAACAGCGATTTGGATCCGCGCCAGCGGAAGCGCGCGCAAACCCTTCGTGACAGCGCGGAAGCGCTGCTGAACGTGCTGAACGATATTCTCGATTTCTCAAAAATCGAGGCGAAGAAGCTTCAACTGGAGGTTGCCGATTTTGACTTGAGATCGCTGGTGGAAGGTGTCGCGGACCTGATGGCCGTGAAGGCGCAGGAAAAAGCACTGGAGTTCACCTGCTTCATCGAGCCAGACGTCCCCACGCGTCTTTGCGGCGACCCAAGCCGCCTGCGTCAGGTGCTGGTAAACCTGGTGGGAAACGCCGTCAAATTTACAAGTCGCGGCGAGGTTTGCATTCACGTGCGGCCAGGCGAGAAGGCAGGCGAGAAGACAAGTGGCGGTAGACGCGAACAAGGAGACCCGGCCGGATCGGTGCGCTTCGAGGTGACCGATAGCGGCATCGGCGTGCCGAAAGAAAAGCATCACCTTCTGTTCGAGAGATTTTCGCAAGCCGACGCTTCCACCGCCCGCCAGTACGGCGGCAGCGGCCTCGGGTTGTCCATTGTTCGCGGTTTGGTCGAAATGATGGGCGGGGTCACCGGATTTCACAGCGAACCGGGCAAAGGCTCCACTTTCTGGTTCACGGCGGCGTTGCCCGTTCAACCTGAGTTCAAGAGGCCGCGTCCGCTTTCGCTGCAGGGTAAGCGCATCCTGGTTGCGGATGACAATGGCGCGAGCCGCTACGTGCTGCGGCAGATGCTGACGTTCTGGAGGTGCGACGCGGAAGAGTTTACCGACGCCGCATCGGCGCTTGCCCGTATGAAAGATGAAACCAAGAGCTTGTTTGACGCGGTGGTCATCGACCTGGAAATGCCCGGGTTCGGCGGCGATCGCCTGGGCGACGCAATGCGTCTGGACGCGCGGCTCGCTTCCACTCCCATCGTGCTTCTCACTCCCCTCAATCAGGCCGGGCTACCCAGAATCAGGGAATCCGGCTGGTTTGTCGGGCGCGTTTCCAAGCCCGTCAAGCAAGGGGAATTAGGAGCGTGCCTCGCTTCCGCGCTCGGGTATCGTCCCTTCACTGGTGCGCCCGCGGGTGTTTCGCCCGTCCTTGTAGCCGCCAGAGACAGGACGCAGCACCGGATACTGGTCGTGGAAGATAACCTCGTGAACCAGGAGGTGATCATGGGCATGCTGGAACACCTTGGTTACCGCGCGGACATTTTATCGGACGGACCGAGCGCGTTGCGCGCGCTGGGCCAGACATCCTATGCGCTCCTGATGACCGATTGCCAGATGCCCGAAATGGATGGGTACGAGCTCTCGCGGCGGATTCGCGATCGTTCCAGCAAAGTGCTGAACCGGCAAATCCCCATCATCGCGGTCACGGCTCACTCTCTGGCGGGCGATCGCGAAAAGTGTCTGGCCGCTGGAATGGACGATTATCTTTCCAAACCCATACGCCCGGAAGCGCTGGAAGCGCTTCTCACCCAGTGGATTGAGGGCGCAAGTCCGCCGGCGGTAGCTGTGAAACCAGAGCCGTCCAAGGTATGCGACTTCGATGAAGAGGATTTCGTCGAACGCCTGATGGGGAATGAAGCCATGGCCCGCCGCGTGGCCGGAACGTTCATCAACACCATGCCCGAGCAACTGGCCGCGCTCGCAAACGCCATCCGTAGTTTCGACGCTCCAGCGGCCCGGCTCGCGGCCCACTCCATTAAGGGAGCGGCGGCCAACGTCGGCGGCACAGCCATTCGAGATTTGGCCGCCAAGCTGGAAAAATTGGGAGAAAGCGGCGAATTGGAATCGGCGGCGGAATTCCTGCCCGAGTTGGATGCCACGTTTCAATCCCTCAAACCGGTGATGCAGCGCTTTTGCGATGGCAAGAGTTGAACGTGTCTCAGGCGGGCACGATCTCGTACGGACGCATCATCTCGTTGTCTTCGTGCTCCAATACATGGCAATGCCAGACATAACGCCCAAGGTACCCCTCGAACTTCACGATAATGCGGGTGACCATTTTGGAATCCGCCCGGACGGTATCTTTCCAGCCCGCCTCCGACGGTGACGGTGGCTCAACAGGTCCGGTATATCTCACTTTTCCCGTGCTCTGATAATCGAAAGCGTCAAAGCGACGGCGATCCAGAATCTGAAAACGTACCAGATGCAGATGAATCGGGTGGGTGTCGTCCGTCGCGTTGATGAACGACCAGATCTCCACCGAGTCGAGCACCGGCTTCTCGGTCACCGGCATATCCCAATGCGCGCCATTCAGCAGCATCTTCATAGGTTCGGCCACCATATTGGTTTCCTCCATGAGAGAAAGCTCCCGCGTCCGCACGGCGGACGATTCAGGAATTCTTGCAAATGGCCGAAGCGTCGCTGGCGCCACACTCGAATCGTCGCTTCGACGCTGCTTCCCGACGCGGATTTGCATCAGGTCGAAAGAGCTGTCATGCAGCAGGATCTCGTGGCCCGCGAAATATGCGAAATCAACCACAATGTCCGCGCGTTCACCCGGCGCCAGCAGCAGCCGCTCCACTTCGATCGGAGCCGGCAGTAGTCCCTGGTCCGTGCCGATTTGCCGCATTACGGCTTGTCCCGACAGGAACAGGTTCAGAAATCGTCCATTACACACGTTGAAAATGCGGAAGCGATACTTGCGTGGCTCCACTTCCACAAACGGAAAAAGCTTCCCGTTGACGAGAAACGCCTCGCCAAAGACCTCCGGCACCCACGGCGCATCCGGCTTGCCGGACGCGGGATATTCCAACTGGCCGTCCCTCGTGACCTGACGGTCGCATATCGCCAGAGGAATTTCGTAGTCGCCGCGCGGGAGATTCAAGGTGTCTTCCACTTCGTCGCGCAATATGTATAGCCCGAACAGTCCCGCGTAGATGTTCAAGCGAGTAATTCCCATGGCGTGGTCGTGATACCACAGCATGGCGGCGTCCTGCTGATTGGGGTAGTAAGCCGTGGCGGATTTGCCCGGCGCACACCAATTTTCGGGATAGCCATCGTCCCCTGTGGCGGCCTTCGCTCCATGCACATGAACTACCGTCCTAACCTCGGGTTTATCGCTCTCGGCGCCATGCAATCGGTGGTCGATGGGAAGAAAGTGGTGAGTCGGAAGCGCGTTGACCCACTCGATGAGCGCTCCCTCGCCGCGGCGCATTTGGAAGGTCGGCCCGGGCATCGAACCGTCGTACGTCCAAAGCCGCGCCGGCGCCAGATCGCGATGCAGCTTGGCGTGGATCTCACGCAGAGTGATCCTGTAATAAGGGGCTTGAACGGCCGCATTCCCGCGGACAGTTCTCAGGCCCAGACTCCTGGCCAGGGGCGGGATCGGCAGTCGATCGACGAATTTGACCAGCGACTCGGGATTGAGCGACGCTGCGCGAATCCGAGTTCCGGCGAGCGCGCACATCGTCGAACCGTATTGGAGAATTTTCCGGCGGGATATCAATTGAGAAAAGAAATGGGCGCGCAAACTGCTGCTGCGCGCCCGCCTATGGGTTCGATTGCCTATTTTATAGTGGACCCGGAGCCCGGAAGGCCGTTCTTGCCCTTGCGGCTCGGTACACCATTCACTGCGGAAGCGGGGACCCCGGTAAAGCTCAGAATCTCACCGCTGTCCGGGCTCAGCGTGAATGTCGCGCTCGTGGGCGCGGCCCAGTTGAACATGCCGTCAATTGAGTTGGCAATGCTGTCGAAGGAACCATTGCCGATGCGCGTGCCGTTCAGCCAGTTGTCCTCCACAAAACGAATGATGGAGCTTTGATCCGTTACGGCATGATCCACGTAATTCACGCGTGCCCAAGGCGAGATCACCATTAAGGGGAGGCGTGGACCATAGCCGCAGCGGCCTTGGGCATTCGTCGTGCCGGCGGCAACACCCGCTAGAGCGGTCGTTCCGTTGCCGCAATTATTGGCGGATGTCAGAGCGTCCTGCGTCGTGCTCGATTGGTTGATCACCGGGGCGATCTGGTGGTCGTACCAACCGTCGGAATCGTCATACGCGATCACCACGGCGGTGGAAGACCAGGTCGGCAGGCTCTGCAGATAATTAATCGTGGTGACGATGAACTGCTGCTCATCCAGCGGGTCCGAATAGCCGGCGTGTCCATCCTGGAAGCCGGGTGCCTTCAGGAAACTGACAGCCGGAAAGTTCCCGGCGGCTACCGCGGTGAAGAAATCGGAGATATCGTATTGGTGGTTGGCGGCGTCACCTGCTTGTCCGATCAGCGCCACCGACGTGGGGCGCGTGTGCTTCAGGTTCGCGGTGCTGGCGTAGTATTGGAACGGCTGGTGGTGCGGAATGTAGTCGGCCTTCTTCACGCCGGTGATCAATGACGTGGTCGATCGGCTGCAACCCGTCGTCCCGTTCGCATTGGTTTGGGTCATATCGAAACCGCCTTCAAAAAAGCCCCAACTCACGCCGGCCGTATTCAATAAGTCCCCAATGTTCTTGCCGCTCATGGAGAACGTCTCGCCCGTGGTCGTGGAGCAGACGTCGCCGGCCGGGTCGGCATCGCCGTTGTCGGTCAGGCCGCCGCTTCCATCTTCCACCACCGCGCCGGTGCCATTCGTGTTATTGATAACGCCATTCGTTTGGCCCGAAATCAAATTGATGGCGCCGACCGTGGAGGGCCCAAAGTTCGTGCCGAAGGAGTTGTCGCTCATCGAATAATGCTGCGCATAATTCCACAGAGCCGTCACGGTATTGCCATCGTAATAGCCCATCACGAGGCCCGTGCTCTCGCCGCCCGAAGTCCCCGGAGGTGGACCGGCTGTTCCCGTGTTCTTCGGGAACAGATCCATCACGCCAGCGTTGGACGCTGCTTGTTCGGGGGTGTAGTCGTGGTCTTGGTCGGCCGTTGCCGCCTGCGTGCGGTCCAGGCGCCAAGGCCCGACCATGCCGGTTCCGTTCCCCGTATTCAGTGAATTCGGGTTGCGCGTCATGAGGGCGCCCGAAAGCCCGTTGATTCGAGGCGTTCCAGGCAGGGGGTTAAACACGGGCTGGCCATCCGCATTCACCGCATTTGGGTAGGTCGCGAAATAGTGATCGAACGAAACGTTTTCCTGGAAGATCACAACCAGGTGCTGGATGGGGGTGATCGGTCCTTCGGTGGGCGCAACTGTCTGCGCGCTCGCTGCGATTGGCCCAAGCAGGCAGGGAACAATCATGGCTCCCACCGTGAGCATTGATACAAATCTACGCATTCTTTCTCCTGTGTTGTTGGTAACGACTCATGAGGTATACCAACCACAGGTGACGCCTTGATGAAAGGAATCTTTCAATTCCCTTTCGATGGTCTTTCGAGGGAAAGCCGTGGCGAAAACCCGCTAGCATGAGAGAATCGTAACCGTATGAGATATGCCCGCACGTTTCGGGTACTGTCGGTCCTGGTGGCTGCTTCCAGCGTTTGGTCGCAATCGTCGGACAGCAACGATCGCAAGAGTTACGACGCGAAAATCCGCGAAAGCTATAACTTCCGTTTTGGCAGTGACAAAATGACGACGCCCGGGAATGCCTCGGTGGCAGGCGAAGGCTTTATCCAGCCCGGTGCGTTCCCCAAGGCCTCGTATTGCGCGCATTGTCACCAGGAAGCCTACAGCCAGTGGCGGCAGGCGCTCCATTCCAACTCATTTCGGACCCCGTTCTACCGCGCCAGCGTGAATATTTTGCCGCGATCGAAAGGCATCGAGTTCACGCGGCATTGCGATAGCTGCCACAATCCCATCGGCGTGCTGACCGGCGCACTAACAGACAACTCGCAAGTGGATCGCGAATTCGATGCGGATGGCCTCACCTGCACCACCTGCCATTCCGTTCAGAAACTGAAATCCACTGAGGGCAATGGCGGCTTCGTGATGGGCGAGCCGTCTGTAATGGTTGACGAAAATGGCAACCGCATTCCCGGTGAAGTCCCCTATGAACAGATCATGGCGAATCCCACCCGGCACTCGAAGGCGGTGATGAAAGATTTTTACCGCACTCCCGAGTTCTGCGCCGCATGCCATAAAGCGAACCTCCCCAATGAGCTAAACGATTACAAATTCATCCGCGCCTTCACCGCGTACGACGAATGGCAGAATTCAAAGTTCTCGAAGCGCAACCCTCTGACCTTCTATTCGGCCGAATTTACAAGCTGCCAGGGCTGTCACATGTCTCGTTCTCCCTTGGTCAAGGAAGACTACGGCGCTAAGAACGGAACCCTCGCTTCGCATCGCTGGCTGGCCGGCAACACCGCCGTGCCGTTCTTTTACGGCTTCGATCAGCAGCTCGAAAAAACCATCCAATTTCTTCAATCCGGAAACTATCTCAATGTGGATCTATTCGGGATCCGGAAGCAGGGCTCCCCGCAAATGATCGCGCCGCTCGGCGCGGTCCCGTTCACTGTCGCGCCCAACGATGTCTTGGAAGTGATGGCCGTGATCCAGAACAAAAACATCGGTCACTCTCTGATTCCCGAAGTCCGCGATCTTTACGAGGCCTGGGTTGAGTTTGTGGTCAAAGATGCGAGTGGCAAAGATATCTACCACAGCGGATTCCTGAAACCCGATGGGATGGTCGATGAACGTGCCCATAGTTTCACCAACCGCCCCGTGAATCTATTTGGCGATTTTGTAGATAATCACATGGTCTGGACCATCCATTCCGTCGCCTATGACAACACCATCCAGGCGGGTCGCTCCGCGCTCGTACGCTACCAGTTCCGGGTGCCCGCCGGCGTTGCCGGAGCGCTCACGGTGACCGCGCGCTTGAACTATCGTCACTTGCGCCAGAGCTATTTGAACAACGTCCTCGGTGAAGATCATCCGGCCTATCCCGTGGTCGAAATCGCGTCTCGGACTCGGACCCTGAATATCGGGCCAAACGCGCCTACGCCGGCTGGGCCGAAAGACAATCCGGATTGGATGCGCTGGAACAACCTGGGAATTGCGTATCTGGATCAACTGCAATATGCCGATGCCACCGGTGCTTTCAGCGAAGTGGTGAAACTGCGCCCCGATTACGCCGACGGCTTCACGAACATGGGACTGACCAATATCGAATGGGAGAAGTATAGCGCCGCGCGCGGCAGCCTGGAGAAAGCTCTGACGCTGAGTCCCGAAAACGCCCGGGCGCTCTATTACCTCGGCCTCGTCGAAAGGCGCGAAGGCCATTTCGACGCCGAGATCGCCGACTTTCAAAAAGTAGTTCAACAATACCCGCAATCGCGCGATGCCCGCCGTGAATTGGGAATCTCTTACTATCAGGAGCATTGGTATGACGATGCCTTGCAGCAGTTCCTGGCGCTCCAGGCGATTGATCCCGACGATGTCGCCGCGCACTACAATCTGTCCTTGCTGTACCGACGCATGGGCATGAAGGACAAAGCCGCGGATGAAGCCGCGAAGTTTGCCACCAAGCAGCTAGACCCGGGAGCCCCTACTTACTCGCTTCAGTTCCTTCGCAAGCATCCGGAGATCTCCACGGAAAGCGTTCCATGGCACATCCACACGGATCTGCCGCAACCCGCTGCCACATTCGAGAGCACTCAATGAGCCACAACCGTCGGCGCTTTTTACAGTCGCTGAGCCGCACGTCCCTGGTGCTGCCGTTTGCGGACCTGCTCTCATTAGCCGCGCCCCAGAAAATGCCGGGGCCCATCGAACGCTCCTACGACGCGCGTCCCAGAGCCGCCGCGCCCGGCCCGAAATCGCCAATCGAGGGAACGCCGCTCGGCCTCAGTTTTGTCGATGTTGTCAAAGAAGCCGGGTTAGCCTATAAGACCATTTATGGCGGCGAAAAGAAGAACAAGTATCTTCTCGAAACCACCGGATGCGGACTGGCTTTTTACGACTACGATAACGATGGCTGGCTGGATCTCTTCTTTGTTAATGGTTGGCGGCTCGAAGGTTTCGCGGCCGGCCAGGAACCGCACTGCCGGCTGTTCAAGAACAATCGTGATGGCACGTTCACGGATGTGACGAAAGGGTCGGGCCTCGATGCCCGCTCAGGCTGGGGACAGGCCTGCTGCGTGGGCGATTTCGACAACGACGGAAACGATGACCTCTTTGTGACTTACTACGGGCAGAACGCTCTCTATCGCAACCACGGCAACGGAAGGTTCACCGATGTTACGAAGGAAGCGGGGTTAACGCAGCCCGGCCCAAAGATTCGCTGGAACACCGGCTGTACATTCGTGGATTATGACAAGGATGGTCACCTGGACCTGTTTGTCGCCAACTATGTCGACTTCGACTTAAAGACCGCACCCACTCCGGAAGCAGGGCCGTGCACTTATAAAGGATTGCTGGTGGCCTGCGGTCCCCCCGGCTTGCCGGGCGGTAAGAACATTCTTTACCACAACAATGGCAACGGCACGTTCACCGATGTAAGTCAAAAGGCGGGAATCTGGAACACGCAGGGAACCTATGGTCTAAGCGTAGCCGCATCGGACCTTGACAACGATACCTGGCCGGATATCTACGTAGCCAACGATTCCAGCACGGCCACGCTTTACCAGAACCAAAAAGACGGTACATTCAAAGACATCGCGATCGAATCCGGATCGGCCTTGTCTCCGGAAGGCAAGCCGCAGGCCGGTATGGGGGTTTCTATCGGCGACTACAATCGCGACGGCAATCTCGACATCGCCAAGACGAATTTCGCCGGCGATACCGATTCGCTCTACACCAATCTCGGCGACGCCTCGTTTGAAGATCGCACTTATCCCAGCGGTCTCGGCGTCAACACGCGCCTCCTGGGTTGGGGAATTGGATTCTTCGATATGGATAACGATGGCTGGCTCGACATCCTCATGTCGAACGGGCATGTGTATCCGGAGGTCGATAAGTCCAATGCCGATCTGAAGTATGCCGAGCATAAGTACCTTTACCGCAATCTGCAGAACGGCCGATTTGAAGAAGTGACCGATCGGGGTGGGCCTGGAATTCTGGAGAATGCGCCGGCGCGCGGATGCGCCTTCGGCGACTACGATAACGATGGCGATATCGATATCGCGGTCAACTGCGTGAATGCAATTCCGCAGCTTCTGCGCTGTGATTCCACGCTCAATCGCAACTGGATCAAAATCAAATTGGTGGGCGTGAAGTCGAACCGGACCGGCATCGGCAGCCGGGTGACTGTGGTGGCGAAGACCAAACCCGATGCGCCCAAGCCGCTCACCCAGATGGATGAACTGCGCAGCGGTGGTAGTTACTTCTCTCAGAATGACCTGCGTATGCACTTTGGATTGGAGCAGGCGACTAAGGTGGACTCGGTCGAGATCCGATGGCTCAGTGGACAAGTGGATCTGTTGAAGAACCTCGATGCGAATCGCCTCTATGTGATTCAAGAGGGCGGCAGGATTCTGAAATCCGATGCTCTCCAGCTCGCTAAAAAGGCCTGATGCGGCGAGTCATTCTTTTGCTGTCGATCTGCGCAGCGGTCTTGCGCGCGTCTGAAAAGCCCTGCCCCTGGATGAATGCCGCCACAGCCGGCGGCGTCCTTGAAGGCCCCGTCGATTTCACCATGACGAAGAACGGACAGGAGGGAACCTGCGAATTTACGCGCAGGGATTCAGGCGCCCGGCTGCGCATCGACGTGGGATCGGAACTCGCCAAATGCGCCCCGCCGATCGAGCCGTTGAAAGCGATAGGGAACGAGGCCATGGCCTGCACTGTCGATAAGGCGACTGCGCAAGTCGTAGGCAGAGTTCGCAAGCAGACCTTCCTCATCCGTGTCACTGGCGGCTTTGCGCAGGACAAGCTGCGCGAAAAAGCCATAAACGTCGCGGAACAAGTCGCCGGCAATCTCTTCTAAGCTACTTCGGCGCCCCGGCGCGCAGATTGTTCTCTTTCCGTTGCTCCTCCGCCTTCCGCAGTTCCGCAGCCTTGTCGAACGCCGCCCTGGCGCCCTCCGCATCGCCTTTCTTTCTGAGCAACAATCCTAAATTATTAAAGGCGCCCGCGTCCGTCGCGTCCAGCGCCACCGCATGACGCAGCGCGTCAATGGCGTTATCCACGTCCCCCTGGTCCTTCAAAATACTCCCCAGCCGGAACCAGGCATCCACATAGTCCGGTCTCTGTTCCACGGCCGCGCGCAATTGCTCCACAGCCTTCTCCATCTCGCCCATATCCGCATCGGTCATCGCCAGTGTGAAATGGGCTTCGGCGAGTGCGGGTTCCAACTCAACAGCCTTCTCGAGTTCCGCTTTCGCGGACGGCAGGTTATCGGATTGTTTATACGCCACGCCCAGATCGTAATGCGCCGAAGCCAGTTCGGGATGCGCGCGGATCAACGCCGAGAGTTGCTTGATGGCTTCCGCGTATTTACCCGCCCCAATATAGGCGTAGCCAATGTTGACCTGTACGTGGACATTGTCAGGCTCGCTTTCGAGTATCCGTCGAAACTCGCGCAGGCCCGCGTCAGGGTCGCCGGAATTCACCAGCGCCTGGCCGTAGCTATTGCGAACCGCTGTGTTCTTTGGGTCGAGCGCCAGCGCCTGCCGGTACGCATCCCGCGCTTCCTCGAAACGCCGCTGCCGCTGATACGCCAGTCCCAGCGCTTCCCAAAGCGCCGCGTTGCCCTTAAGCTGCTTCGAAGCTTTTGTCAGTTCCGGAATGGCTTCGGCCGAACGGCCGGAATCCGCATACGCGGAACCCAGCCGGAACCGGTAATCGGCCCGGTCGGGGGCCAGAGCCACAGCTCTCCGCATCGCCGCTACGCCTTCATCTTTACGTTCCGCAAGCCAAAGCGCGACTCCCAGGTGATACCAAGCCTGGGCTGACCGCGGATTCAGTTCGGTCGCTTGCTGGAAATGGGGAATCGCATCGGAACCGCGGTTCGTGGCGGCCAGCAGGAAACCAATCTGATCCTGATACGCGGCCGACTTCGGCGCTAGCTGCGCCAGCTTTTCGTAATCCGCCAGTGCCGCGTTCGCGTCCTTCTCGGCCAGATGCTTCTGCGCGGCAGCTTCCAATTGCGCAATGCTCCCCGAGTCTTGCGCAGCCAGGGAAAGGGTGAAAACAGTCACAATCACGCCGCCTGGAAGCTTCGACACGCCTTATTATAGGCTTGGGTACGATACCCTAGACTGAATTGCTGGACTTCCGCGCGCTCTTCGATGCCCTCCCTGGACGTTTCCTGGTCGTGTTGCCGGATGATCCCCACTTCACCATCGCGGCGGTGAGCGACGCCTACCTGCAAGCGGCCAAACAGTCTCGGCAAATCGTTGGCCGCAGCGTTATGGATGTCTTTCCTGACACGCACCGCGAATTAATTGCCTCCTTTCATCGCGTGTTCGCTTCTGACGGGGCGGTTCAATTCCTCGTTCACCGGCTGGAGGACGTCAACGAACTCCGCGCCAGTGAGATGCTCTTCAGCCGTGCCTTTGAGAAAGCCCCGATCGGCATGGTGCTCACCACGCCAGAGGGACAAATCATGGAGATGAACCGCGCCTACCTGGACATGCTTGGCTACACCCGCGAAGAACTTGCCGCACGCGATTCGAGGCACTTCACGCACCCGGATGACGTTGCCCCAACGCGGCGGTTCTACGCGTCGTTTCAAGATGGCACCCACACCATGGCAACCATCGAGAAGCGCTACATTCACAAGGACGGACGCATCGTATGGGCGCGGGCCTCATCCTCCATGCACCGGGAGAAGGGCAGGCCGGCGCAATTGATTGCCATCATCGAGGACATTACTGAGCGCAAACGCGTGGAGGCTGCGTTGCGTGAGCAACTTCGCCTCACCGAGGCCATCACCACCAATGCCTCCGTGGCCCTGTTCATCATGGATAATCGCCACCAATGCATCTTCATGAACCCGGCCGCCGAAACGCTGACCGGTTTCACGTTTGAGGAGATTCAGGGGCGCGCCTTGCACAGCGTAATTCATTTCCAGCGGGCCGACGGATCGTTCTACCCCTTGGAGGAATGTCCCCTTTGCCGCGTTCTTCATGAGAACAACCAGGTGCACGGCGAAGAAGTCTTCATTCACAAGGAGGGTCACTTCTATCCGGTAGCTTACGCTGCCAGTCCCATTCGCGAAGGCGCGGGGGTTATCGGTACCGTAATCGAACTGCTCGATATCGGGGGACGCAAGCGCATGGAAAGCGACCTACGTGCCAGCAAAGAACGCCTTCAGCAGGTTTTTGCACAGGCGCCGGTCGCAATCATCGTACTTCGCGGCCGCGACTTCGTGGTCGAACTGGCCAACCCTCCCTATCAGGCTCTTCTGCAGGGAAGAAATCTGCTGGGCCGCCGTTTTGCGGAGTCCGTTCCCGAACTAGGCCAGCATGTGTGGGACGCGCTGAACCACGTGATGGACACCGGGGAACCGTTTCTCGCGAGCGAATGGTCCATCTCCTACGATTCCGACAAGGACGGGGAAATCGAAGACCATTGGTTCAATCTCGTGTACAGCCCGATCCGCGAACCGGACAGCTCGGTGTCGGGTGTGATCGCAGTCCTCACCGAGGTGACCCCGCAAGTGCTTGCTCGCCGGGAGCTCGAAACAGTCAATCGGGAACTGGAGGAATTCGCCTACGTGGCGAGTCATGATCTTCAGGAGCCGCTTCGCAATGTGTCGATTTATAGCGAGCTTCTGAGCCGAACCTATTCTCATGCGCTCGATGATCGGGCGGTGGAATTTCTCGCGTTTATTAACGAGGGCTCCGCCCGAATGGAATCGCTTATTCGAGATCTGCTGAGCTACTCGCGCATCGTACATAAGGATGGCCTGCCCGCGGGAGTCGCCGATCTGTCTCTCTCTTTGGCGCAAGCGCGCTACGCGCTCGAGAAGCGCATCGAAGAAACGGGCGCGGTGATAACTGCTCAGCCCCTTCCCAAAGTGCAAGGGGATACCTCGCAAATGGCGCAGGTGTTTCAGAATCTTCTTTCGAACGCGTTGAAGTATCGCAAACCAGAAGTGCCGCCCGAGGTCCACATTTCTGCCAACCTGGAGGGCGGTCAGTGGCTGATCTCGGTTCAGGATAATGGGATTGGCTTTGACCCGCAGTACGCCGAGCGCATCTTCGGGCTCTTCAAACGCCTCCATAAAGACGAGTATCCAGGAACCGGACTTGGCCTGGCCATTTGCAAGCGGATCGTAGAGCGTTATCGGGGACGTATGTGGGCAGAGGGGCGACTCGGCGAGGGCTCCACAATTTACATGGCGCTCCCGGAGTAAGGGAAGCTGCTTTGGATTGGCCCCATCCGTGCACTGTAAAGCAAGTCGCCCAGAGACTTTGCTATTTTGCTGCCTCGACAAAGGTGTGTGTTATGTCTGCGCAATACAACGAATCCACAGTTCTCGAGGAGCCGCTAGTGAACGCGGATGTAGTCACGGAGGTCGGACGCGAAGCCGCCCTGCTGAAGACAGGGGCGCTGCAGAACGCCATCTTTAATAGTGCGAACTTTTCCAGCATCGCAACGGATGAGAAAGGCGTCATTCAGCTATTCAACGTAGGCGCCGAACGCATGCTGGGCTATACGGCAATGGAAGTGGTGGACAAGATCACACCCGCCGATATCTCCGATCCGCAGGAAGTGATCGCGCGCGCCAAAGCCCTGAGTCTCGAACTGGCGACTCCGATCACCCCCGGCTTTGAAGCCCTGGTATTCAAAGCTTCGCGAGGCATTGAAGACATCTATGAGCTGACCTACATTCGCAAAGATGGCAGCCGCTTTCCCGCCGTGGTGTCGGTTACCGCATTGCGTGACGACCAAGGCGGAATCATCGGGTATCTGTTGATCGGCACCGATAATACCGCCCGCAAGCACGTGGAAGCCGAGCAGAAACTACTCGACCAGCGCCTGCGCGATCAGCAGTTCTACACCCGCTCTCTGATCGAATCGAACATCGACGCGCTGATGACTACCGATCCTGCGGGCATCATCACCGACGTGAATAAGCAGACGGAGGCGCTCACAGGGTGTACTCGCGATGAACTCATCGGCGCCCCGTTCAAGAGTTGTTTCACGGATCCGGAGAGGGCCGAGGCGGGTATCAAGCGCGTTCTGAGCGGAAATAAGGTAACCGATTATGAGCTGACCGCGCGCGCCAGGGACGGCAAGGAGACGGTGGTGTCTTATAACGCGACCACCTTCCACGATCGGGAACGCAAGCTGCAAGGCGTGTTCGCCGCCGCCCGCGACGTTACCGAGCGCAAACGCTTCGAGCAGATGCAGCAGGAAAATAACGTCGAACTGGAACGTGCCAAAGCGGCCGCCGAGAAAGCCAACCTCGCGAAATCGGATTTCCTTTCCAGCATGAGCCATGAACTGCGCTCGCCTCTGAACGCGATTCTCGGTTTCGCGCAACTCTTGATTTCCGACACGCCCCCTCCCACCCCTTCCCAAACGGCGAGTGTCGACCAGATTCTTCATGCCGGGTGGTATCTGCTGGAACTGATCAACGAAATTCTGGATCTGGCGCAGATTGAATCCGGCAAGCTGGCTCTCTCTCTGGAGCCCACATCGCTGTCGGAAGTGATGTCGGAATGCCAGGCCATGATCGAGCCGCAAGGCCAAAAGCGTGGCATTGGAATGGCTTTTCCGCAATTCGACCTTCCCTGCTTTGTAGATGCCGATCGCACGCGGCTGAAGCAGGTGATCATCAACCTTCTTTCGAACGCCATCAAATACAACCGCTCAAATGGAAGCGTCGTAGTGGACGTGGATTGCCCGCGCGAAGCGGACCGCGTGCGAATCAGCGTTCGGGACACGGGCGCCGGGTTACGGCCGGAGATGATCAAGCAGCTTTTTCAATCGTTCAACCGCCTCGGACGAGAGACCACCAGCGAGGAGGGCACTGGCATCGGTCTCGTCATGAGTAAACGGCTGGTGGAGATGATGGGCGGCTCCATCGGAGTGGACAGCACGGTCGGGCAGGGAACCGTGTTCTGGTTCGATTTGAATGCGGCTCAGCGGCCAACCCTCGCAGCGGACCGGCACGGCTCTTCCGCGATAACATCGCCGCAGATCCCGGAGGGCGCACGTTTGCGGACGCTGCTCTATGTCGAGGATAATCCGGCCAACCTGAACCTGGTTGAGCAACTGATCAAGCGCCGCCCGGATATTCGCCTGCTGAGTGCCAGGGATGGAAATCTCGGTGTCCAGCTTGCCCGCGCTCACCGCCCGGATGTGATTTTGATGGACATCAATCTGCCCGGCATCAGTGGTATCGAGGCCTTGAGAATCCTTCGTGAAGACCTCGTCACGAGGCATATTCCCGTCGTTGCACTCAGTGCCAACGCCATGCCCCGGGATATCGAGAAGGGCTTGGTCGCAGGGTTCTTTCGCTACCTCACCAAACCGATCAAGGTGAATGAGTTCATGGATACACTCGATGCTGCCCTGGAGCATGCCGCAGCTCATGGTTAGTTCAACAGACATACTCAACGCCAGAATCCTGATTGTTGACGATAAGGAGACGAACGTCCGGTTGCTGGAAGGGATGTTGCGCGTCGCTGGCTATGTCTCCGTCGAGTCGACCACAGACCCGAATCAGGTTTGCCCGCTTTACCGCCTGAACCGCTATAGCCTGATTTTGCTCGACCTTCAAATGCCGGGCATGGACGGATTCGCGGTCATGGACGGCCTGCGGCAGATCGAAGGGGAAGGCTATCTCCCGGTGCTCGTGATTACCGCGCAACCGGCGCACAAGCTTCACGCGCTGGCGGCCGGCGCCAAGGATTTTGTCAGCAAACCGTTCGATATGGCCGAACTGCAGGCGCGCGTTCACAACATCCTGGAAGTGCGCCTGTTGCATCTGGAATTAAAGGAAACCGTTCGGGAACTCGAAGCCAGCCGCGAAGTGATCCGTCTCCAGACTCTGGCGGAGAAAAAGCAGAGAGAGTGGGAATTGGGCCTCGCACGGGAAACCCAGGAAAGCCTGCTGCCCCGTTTCCTGCCCGAGTTTGAAAATTTTGACATCCATGCCTTTAGCAGCCCCACGCGCTATGTGGGAGGAGATTTTTACGACTTTCTGCAACTGAATTCCGGCGAATTGGCCGGCGTTCTCGCCGACGTCTCCGGCAAAGGATTGCCCGCCGCCCTGTTGAGTTCCATGTTGCTGGGCGCGCTCAGCATGGAACTTCGCTCCGGAACCACCCCATGTGAGGTTGCGGCGCGGATCAACCAGCTTCTCTGCGAAAAATCCCTTCCATTCCAGTTCGTCACGCTTTTCCTTTTTTCCCTGACGCCCAATGGAGCGGGGCAATTCATCAGCGCCGGACATAACCCTGCGTACTTGTACCGCGCGGATTCGGGAGAGATCGAAAGCCTTGTCTCTTGCGATCATTTCGTGGGGATGTTTGAATTCGCCACCTTCGAGTCCAAAACGTTCCATCTCCAAAAAGGAGACATCCTGGTGGTCTATTCAGACGGCCTCACGGACGCGGAAAATCGGAGCGCAGCAGTCTTCGGCAAGGAAAGACTGTTGACCCTCATTCGGGAGAAAGCCCCCCAGGGCAGTCACGCTCTGGAACAGCATCTGCTCGACGCCACCAGTGAATTTAACGAGGGCGTTGTGCAGTCCGACGACATCACTTTCGTGATCGTTCAGAAGCGTTGATCTATGATCGCTTTAGAATGGATCGCCGCGATTTTCTGAACTCCACCCTACTGGCCAGCGGCAGCGCTCTACTGACGGGAGTGACGCCGCTGAGCCTCCTGGCCGAATCCGATTGGACCGGATTCAGCGGCGTTGGCGATTATGCGAGATCGAACGGTAACACCTACGAAGTTGCCGCGGCTGGCCACGCCATTCGCGATCACCGGTACGAAGGCAAGCGCCCGGAGATCACCGATACGGGCGAAACTTTCGATTGCGCCGTGGTAGGCGGCGGAATCAGCGGCATGTCCGCCGCGCTGTTTTTCGCGAGAGCCCATCCCGGAAAAACCTGCCTGGTCTTGGATAACCATCCCATCTTCGGAGGAGAAGCCAAGCGCAATGAGTTCGAGGTGGATGGCCACCGACTCATGGTGCATCAGGGCTCCGCTGCATGCTTTCCTCCACTGCGCTCAGATTTTCTCGCGGGCTTCTATGATTCGATCGGGATCGGCTGGAGCGAGTTTCACTATCAGAACTGGACCGGCAAAGCGAAAGCCCCGGATATACAAACCGCCCCCTACGGCGTAGGTGGACCCACTTCCGGCTTCTACTTTGGCGCGAAATTTGGGCGCCCTGCAGGTGTCTGGGTGCGCGATCCATGGGGCACGCGTCTCGCCGGCGCTCCCATTTCGGAACAGGCCAGGCGCGAACTGATGGGCATGCGGGAGACAGATCGCAAGCCGTTTTCCACCCACCGATTCCAACCCACCAAACACGGTGACCCAGCCTCCCGGCATCTGGACAGCGTCACCTTGGAACAGCACCTGATGGATACCTATGCACTGAGCCAGGAAACGGTGCGGACCTTTCTATCGCCCATCTCCGGCGGCGGTTCCGGACTCGGCGCGGATGCGCTTTCGGCATACTGTGAGTACGCCGCCGATGTGCTGCTGCCCTGGGATTATAAACAGGGCGCGCAAATGTTCCCAGGCGGGAACACGGGGTTGGCGCGGCACATCCTGAAGCAGTTGAACCCTCATGCGATATCCGGCGACGCATCGATGGCCGGTATCTGCCGCGGGGCCGTTCAGTTCGATGAGCTCGACCATCCCGCAAGCCCGACGCGGCTCCGTCTAAGTTCGACAGTCATTTCCGTGCACCCGGCCGGCGAGATTGTCTATGAATCCGGAGGCAAGCTCTACCGCGTCCACTCACATGCTGTCATTCTCGCCGGCGGTAGCTGGACCGCTAAACACATCGTGCGCGATCTGCCTTCCGCGTGCCGCGAAGCATACGCCCAATTCCATCGCGCCCCTTGCCTGATGGCCAATGTCGCCGTGCGCAACTGGCGTTTCCTCGACCGGCTTGGTCTCACCGAATGCCAATGGTTCGAGGGCATCGGCAACTCCATCACTCTCCGAAAGGTAGCCACCTTCGGCACGGACCCCGCCTCGATCAATCCGGACACGCCAACGGTACTAACACTGAAGATCCTGTTCTCGAAGCCGGGCCTGCCGATTGAAGAGCAGACCGCTCGCGGCCGTGCGGACCTGATGTCAACCTCCTTCCGCACCTATGAACAAACCATTCGCGACCAGTTCACTGCGATGTTCGGGAAAACCGGATTCAACGCGGATCGCGATATCGCCGGAATCATCCTCAACCGCTGGGGACACGCGTACCTCAGTCCGCAGCCCGGCTTCTTCTTCGGACTGAACGGCAAACCAGGACCGGGCGAAGTGCTGCGGCAGAACCCGTTCGGCCGCATTGCATTCGCCAACTCAGACTTATCCGGCATCATGGACCACCGCATGTCGATTCTCGAAGCCCGTCGCGCGGTCTCTCAAATTTCCGGAGCATGAAAACAGAATTCCGTCGCGCCCGAAAACCGGACGAACTGCGCAGCCTCGAGATCTTCGACCGCAAGGCATTCCACCAATATCCAGACGATTGGTTCAGCCGCGAGGACTGGAAAGCCTTCGACGCCTGGTGGTTGCTTGTCGACAACCGCAAAATCGGCTGCTGCGCTTTTGAACACCAGCGCGCAACCCTGTACATTGCTTCAACGGGCATCCTGCCTGGATTTCAAGGACAAGGCTTTGGCGACCTAATGAAGTGCTGGCAAATCGCCTATGCCCGCCAGCACAAATTCAAGCGCATCGTCACCAACTCGCGGAAGAGCAACAAGCCAATGATCGCGCTCAACAGAAAGTTCGGCTTCAAAGTTCTACGAACGTTGCCGAACTACTACCAAAGGCCGCGAGAAGCCACAGTAGTGATGGCGCTACATCTCTATCAATTACCCGCCTTTACAGGTTCCTCGCGCACCAGCAGCCCATAGGACGCCAGCCCAATCAGCAACACCACCAGAATCGCCACGCCGGACGCCCCATAACCCCCAGTCAACTGTTTCAACCAGCCCGTAAGAATCGCCGCCGCGATACCCGACAAATTCGACGCGCAGTTCTGCACGCCAATAATCCGTCCAATCGCGTTCTGGGGGAAAATAGTCTGTGTCAGAGCCCAATAATTCGCCGTTGCCAGACCCAGCCCGGCAAGCGAGAAAATCGCGAAGAATAGCGCCACGCCGTTCGATCGCGTCAACATCCCCACAATTTCCGTGGAAGCGAGAACGAACCCCACCAGGGTAAACAGTTTGCGGGTTCGCACCGGATGGCCCCCGCGTGCGATCATACGGTCCGCCGCCCAGCCCGCGAGAACGCTCACGATCGCCATCCCGCCGAAACTGAACATCGTGTAGAACCCCATGGCCCTCGGCGAAAGATGCCGCGCCTCCGTGAAGTAAGCCGGCAGCCAGGTGAGGCAAAAGTAAATAAAGTAGTTATACGCAAACGTCCCCAGTAAGATTCCCCAAAGAGCGGGGTGGCTCAGTAAGTTGCCCATCTTCACCGGAGAATTCACAAAGCCGACCGGAGTAACCTTCGCAGGCCGTTCATCGCCAACGCCGAACACCCACGCAGCCAGCCAAACCAGGCCACTCACCCCGGAAACGAGAAACATCAAACGCCAGTTGAAGCGCGACACCAGAAAAACAGTGACCGGCGCGCCGATTGCAGCACCCACTTTGGTCCCTGCGAACAGGATGCCCGTGGCCAGGCCGCGATCCTGTTCCGCGCAGTTGAATCGAATCCAACGCAAGCTCGCCGCCGTGCTCACGGATTCGCCAACCCCCAGCACAAGCCTTGCGGCCGTCAGTTGCCCGATGTTCTGCACGAATCCGGATGCCGCGGACGCCAGGCTCCAGAGCGCAAAGCAGATCGCATAAGGCCGTTTCGCCCCATAACGATCGACAATCCAGCCGGCCGGAATTTGTAGAACCGCATAACTCCAGAAGAACGCCGAATTCAGGAGCCCGCGATCCGTATCGCTCAGATGGAACGCGACCCGGAAATCATGAAAAGCCAGCACCGAGGATAGGTTCGCTCGATCTACATAGGCAATCACCATCCCCAAACCCAGCAGGATGACGACTGACCATTTCCTCATCCGCACTTAGCCTTGAACGGATTGCAGCAAACCGCGGATATACCCGTAAGCGAACGCAAATGCCTGCTTTCCTCCGGAGTCGCCGGCAATCACCGGAACGTGATCCGGCATCAGCATCCCTTCGTATCCCACTTCTTTGTAAGTCCGCAGCGCCGCCAGCATGTCTACATCACCCGCGTCCGGAAACGTCTCCTGAAAGTCCAGAAACCCGCCATGGATGTTCCGGAAATGCACGTTGAAAATCTTCTTGCGGGAACCAAAATAACGGATCACATCATGAATCTCGCGATTCGGATCTTTCAACATTTCAGTCACCGTACCCTGGCAGAAGTTCAAGCCATGCCACGGACTGGCTTCGATTTCAATAAAGCGCTTCAAGCCCGCCACGCTGCCCAGCACGCGATGGACGCCTCGAAATCCTTCCAGCTCCGGCATGGCCGGGTCATGCGGATGACAAGCCATCCGCACCCTGGTTTCCGCCGCCACGGGAACCACTCGTTGCAGAAAGTAAGTGATCCGTGCCCACATTTCATCCGCCGAAACCGCGCCCGCTTCGGTAAGTGGCGGAACCTGCTCGGCTTCGCGAAAGTGAAAGGTGCTGTAAGTCGCGCCGCCGCGGCCCGGTGTCGAAGCCGAGCGCACCACGCCCAGAATCGTCATGTTGTACTTCACCATCGGAATGCCCGCTTGGGCGCAGTTGCGGATCATCGTGCAGATATTTTCGATCTCCCGGTCGCGCTCCGGGCTCTTGCCCAACAGAATCTCAGGGTTCTCCGCCTTGGTGATGTAGAGAGAACTCATCGGCAGCGGAACCGCCTCCAGCTTGATCCCGAATGACTCCACGCGCTCGCGAAGCCGAGTCAGTCCCGCGACCGACCAGTGCTCGTCCAGCGCCCGCGAAGGCACATCACTGCAGATATGATTCACTCCCAAAGCGGCCAGCACGCGAAGCGTTGCGTCATCCGACACATGCTGCGTGCCGAGCGTGATCTTACCCGTTACGGCCGCAGGGGCGGACGGAGCGAAGGCTAGCGGAAGTCCGGCCAGTTTTGAAAACGTGCGTCGATCCATAGCGGAAGCATCTCGATTATCCTACGGTGCTCACCGGTCGCAGGCGTCGTCCCTGTCCGGTCGGACTGCGAATCCTTCCCGGTCGTGCGTCTGAGTGAGCTGCGCTGCGCAAGGCGTGAAGACGATTTCTGAGGGATACTCGCTCAGGAGCTTGAGTCCGAGCCTTGTCTTCAGTTCACTGGATTCAGAGGGAACCAATTGGGCTACCATATCCCCGCTGGCCGGATCCTCGGCCCAAATCTGGAGTTCTCCAGGGTGAGCGGGCGCGCCAGCCAGGGGATCGCGCGCGAAGTCCGGAATCGTCAGGCAAAAACGGCCGTCCTCAGCGAGGTACACCGCGTCCCCCACAGGAATCGGCGCCACGACGTCATCGGGCGCCCATCGGACAATGATTCGCGCCCGCAGCCGAACGTGGCGTCCATAAAGCCGGTCCGCACGAATCACTTTGCCGGTGATCGAAATGTTTCCCACCGGCACGCAGAGAAATTCGTATTCGTCGTTGTGCAGGCTATCGAGCGGAACATCGAGCGTTTGGATCGCACAGCCGGGCGCATAAATCAGCGCTCTAATTCCCGCCGCTCGGCGGCCTTCAACCATTGTGCTGATGAGGTAAGAAGATACACCAGGTCTCGGTTGCACCCAATTCCCCAGCGGTGCTCCGGACAATACGTAGCGGAGGAAAACACGCTCGGAATCGACGCTGGCCGGAAACTTGATCTCAACGGTATGCGATTGGCCGAGCGAGATGCCGGCCGTTAGAGTCAACAGGAGAACCAGCGCCTTTGCGAACACCGCTGAAGTCTTTGTCCGCAAATATCCTTCCCTCAGATAAAACCGGTGCGCGGCTTCGCGGGATTCGCGCGAGCGCACAAGCATCGTTCCCAGTCTCCGCTCGGCGGCCCATTGTTCCGCCCGGGCAACCAGCAAACGCCCAATCCCGCGACTTCGCAACGAGCTCGATACAACGAGTCCCGAGATTTCGGCCCGTGGTCCCGATGCCAGGTTGCTCGTTGCGTCGACCTCGATCCAGCCAACTACCTCTTCAGCGACGCAAGCGACGTAGACAATCCGATCCGTCAAGCTCTGCAGAGACGCGATCCTTTGTTTCATCAAATCCGGCGTCGCGGAGTAGCCGAGCTCCCCGCTCAACCGGGCCACGGCCTCGGCGTCCTCTTGGTGAACTTCGCGTACCACAAGGCGGTCTGGTGCAGGGTGTAGCATGCCGAAACTTCCACAGAGTATATGCTACCCAAGAAATCCACCAACCCACACTACGAAGCTCAGAACATCCTGCACGGGAATCAGATACCAAAGGTCGCGCGTCAGCGGATCATGCAGAACCTTCTCGGCCGTCGCATACGCCACCCAGAACCGCGCGATCACCCCGAGCGCGAACAGCGGCCAGCACGCGGGAGCAACCAGCAGCAGCAAGGCGGCGAGCAGGATCGGATTGCCGAAGATTTCCGCCGGATATCGCCGGGGCCGCGCCCTCCGCCTGACCCGCGCTGAACGGAACCGGTGTGCAATATTTGCCCGGAACGGCTGCGCCCCCAAAACGCGCTCAACGATAAAGC
This sequence comes from Bryobacterales bacterium, assembly GCA_003136675.1. GTDB lineage: Bacteria > Acidobacteriota > Terriglobia > Bryobacterales > Bryobacteraceae > Bog-113. Next base: position 19,832 of record PLFE01000083.1, on the reverse strand, counting down.
TCGAGAGCAACACGCGGCCGCGGAGTTTACCAACGCGAAAGTCGATTTCAAAATCTTCACCGAAACCGCCGGTTGCATCAAGCGCCTCGCGACGGATCGCGAGCGCAGCTCCAATCGCAAAGTCCATCGATCCACGCATTTGGGCCACAAGAACGCGGGAGAGAAAGTCGGTGTTGAGTCCGACCGCTTCGAGGGCGCTCCAGAGGGAAAGCCCGGCGCTCGCTCGGTAAGGACAAGTAACTGCCTGTACTGATAGATTGGCCATTTCCGACGCGATCACCCGGAGAAGATCGGGCCTCGCGCGCACGTCCCGATCGATCATCACCAGAACGTCATAGCGGGCCTCTGCGGCCATTGCGCGAAGGTTGCCGGCCGCCACCTTGGAATGTGTTTCGGGATACTTCGACGAAACCTCGCGACCGACCGCCAAAGCCGGATCCGCACCATCGGCAACGGAGAGAAGCACTTCGAATTCCGGGTATTCCTGCTCGAAAATGCAGCGCAAGTCTTCGCGAAGCCCTTCTTCGTCTCCAGCCAGAGGCTTCAAAACCGACAGGAACGGCATGTCGCGCGATGGCTCTGGACGCCTCCTGCGATACGCCGCCGAGGCAATCACCGCGAGCACGCAATGTAATACTGCCCCTGAAACCAGAACTGCCAGCAAGACCGTGAGCACCGGCAAAATCATGCGGTTAGGATGAAAGCGGGCCCATGAAGAACATTATCGTCGGAACCGCGGGACACATCGACCACGGCAAGACTTCGCTCGTGAAAGCCTTGACCGGAATCGACGCCGATCGCCTGGCCGAGGAGAAACGGCGCGGAATCACCATCGATCTGGGTTTCGCGCACCTGCAATTGACGAGTGATCTCCGGGTGGGCTTTGTCGATGTGCCGGGTCACGAACGTTTCGTGCGCAACATGCTGGCGGGTATCGGCGGCATCGACGTGGTGCTGTTCGTCGTCGCCGCCGACGAATCGATCAAGCCGCAGACACGGGAACATTTCGACATTTGTACCCTGCTGCAAATCCAACAGGGCGTAGTCGTTCTCACCAAGAGCGATCTGGTGGATCCCGACATCCTCGATCTCGTGAAGCTCGAGGTGGAAGAATTCGTAGCTGGATCGTTTCTCGAAACCGCCGCTGTTGTGCCGGTGAGTTCCGTAACCGGCGCCGGCCTGGACGCCCTGCGCGAAGCCTTGGAACAAGCGGCCAGCCGTGTTCTCGAACGAGATGCGCATGGCCCGATGCGGCTACCGGTCGACCGTTCTTTCACGGTGCAGGGCTTCGGCACCGTGGTCACCGGAACTCTGATTTCCGGGTCTGTCGCGGTCGAGGACGAATTGGAACTGTTGCCGGTGGGGCGCACGTTGCGCCTCCGGGGCATCCAGACGTATGGGGCCAAAAACCATCGCGCTGCGGCCGGTGCTCGGACCGCCCTAAACCTGGCGGGAATCGAGCATACCCGGATACATCGCGGCATGGTGCTGGCGGAACCAGGTCTGTTCCAATCCGTCCGCCAGATCGACGCCTCTTTGACTCTGGTGCGATCAGCCAAGGCGTTAAAGCACCGCGCCCCGGCGCATTTTCACTCTGGAACCGCGGAGTCTCCGGCGGAAGTGCGCCTGGTCGAGGGCGCTAGTCTCGAACCCGGTGGCTCCGCTTGGGCGAGGATACGGTTCGCGCGCCCCATGGTTCTTGCGCCCGGTGACCGTTTTATTCTGCGCCAATTCTCCCCGGTGGTGACCATCGGTGGCGGCACTGTGATCGACATCGATCCGCCGCGCACCCGGAGCGTGGCGAGCGCGACCCGCCGAATTGAAGTGCTCGCCGGGTCAGATCTGGCGGCGAAGGTGTCGCTCCTTGCGGGCGAATCCGCCGTTCCCATCAGCGCCCGTCAACTCGGCGCTCGCCTGGGGATACGAGCGAAAGCGGTGGTCAGCGCGGCGCCTGCGGCAACCACTGTCGTGATCGAGCCGGAACCGTGGATCGTTTCCCGCGAATGGTGCCTCCACAAGACCGCGGAGTTGGTGCGGGCAGTACGGGAGTACCATTCCGCGACGCCCCTCGCGGTCGGGATTTCTAAAGCCGACCTTAGATCCAAAGTCCTGCCCTTCGCACCGCCCGCCGTGTTCGATGCTCTCCTCAAACAAGCCCGGGAGATCGCCATCGACGCGGAAACCGTCCGGCTTAACTCTCACCACGTCGCCCTGAACGCCGAGGAAGATGGCGCGCGCGCCGCCATCCTGTCGCAATTCGAAGTCGGTGGACTCGAAGCGCCGTCGGTAACCGAAGTCCTGGCCCAGTCCGGTGTGGATCTCACGCGGGCTCGAACCATTCTCCAGATGCTTCTAAAAGAACGACTTCTTGTTCGAATCAACGAGAGCCTGATACTCCATTCAAAAGCGATTTCAAAAATTAGAGAAATACTTTCTGAGAAGCGCCACTCTCCATTTAGCGTCGCCGAATTTAAGGGTTGGACTGGAGTCTCCAGAAAGTATGCTGTGCCGTTATTAGAGTACTGCGATCGCGAGCGAATGACGCTCCGGCGCGGTGACCAGCGGACCATTCTCTAAGGAAATTCCCCGCCTCAAATACAGACTTTCATTGACGGGACTTGTGGTCTCTGCGTGATACGATTTTCGCAGGGCAATAGAACTAACTCCACGGATGCGAAACACGCCTTCTCGCGTGACGTTGTTCACTATTGCGCTAGCCGCTGTTGCTGCGCTAACCGCACAAGCAAAAGATAGACCTTTCAGACTGAGTGTAGAGGTTGCTGGAACAACGAATACTCAAGCGGTCGTCACTTACGCGGCGCCCACGGTGGACCCGTGTCAAATTGAAGTAAGTCCGAGCGCTAAACTTACTCCTTTAGTAAACGATGTCAACTCGGTCTTGTTTCCAGGGTCTGATCTCGATAACCGAGTCCCGGTGGGCGGGACCTTGTTGCGAAATTTTGTCATCGGAAAGAGAGACGCGGAGCTGGCATCTGACGGAAATTATTACTCGCGCTCTTTACAGGCAAGCACGACTTACTACTTCCAGTTGACGTGCCCCGCAACGGGGGACGCGGCGCAAGGCACATTCACCACCGAGACCGTCGCAATTGGTTCAACTTATGCCGAGCCACCGCCTGTGGACCCGCTGAATCCCGGAAGTTACGCGTGGCCCACGTTAAGTTTCACCGATCGAACCCAGCAGATTATCGATCCCCAGACCGGCGTCCTTCTTCGGCGGATGTCTCTGCCCCAGGATCGCGTCATTCCAGTACCCAATCAGAGCTTTGTCAGCGTCAGAACGACCACGTGGCTGAACGCCGCTGCCGCGCTGAGCAGCGCCGATGGGAACCAGGCTGCGACAATCACGGGAAACGATTCGGGAACGCTGCTCTTGCTTCCGCAAGACAATGTCAACTTCGATAACTACATCAGCTTCTTCGTTGGCAATCATACGGATAACGACCTGTTCCTGAACTGGTTCCAAGTCATACTAAATGCGTCCACGTCCAATCAATCATGTCCGGGGAGCGGCAGCGCCGACTGCAATATAGTCGTATGCCTCACCATTGACGGCGTGAATTGTAACCCCAACGGCCAGCAGTTCCAGCAGGCGCTTTCTCCCAGTCTGTCGCTCTACACTTTCGGAACCACGGGGACAGCAATTGATTTATGGCAGCTTCCCGGGCAGCGGCCTTTAAACGGGACTGAAGTCGCAATCCGCCAGGGTCAGGTGACTTGCGATGGCAGTTCCACCGTAACATGGCAGGGTGGTGATTATTTCCCGACATTCTGGGATACAAACTCCGTAATTCAGATCCAGGGCGTGAACTATCCGATCCTGCAGCTCAACACCACCGAGAATCTGCAGATACAAGGATCGTGTCCTTCCACCAACGGAACCTCGGTCAACTATAACGGAATGAACTTTGGCGTGTTGGTTCGCAAACAAACAGCGAGCCCCGACACCGTTTCAGTAGAGTTCGCAAGTACCAACTATCAAACCGGAATTTTTCCGTTTTTCGATTACTCCGGAGCCTATGACCTATGTGGCGCCGGGTCGGTCGTAGGTCCGACTGGGAACCCGGGCTATAACTGCTCGATGATACAAAACGGTCAAATCTTCTGGATCGACGGGACAACGGGAGAGACTCACGTAATTGCCCTGAACCAGGGAAACTACTCGAGCCCCTACACCGGTCCCTGCGGCGACTTTGATTCCATTCCGTTCGATCCCAATGAGCCGGATGTATTTTACTGCGGCGGGAACTACCCGCAGCGCGTGCAGTATTTCGGGAATCACTCCGATGCTGAGAACCCTTCGGCGCAAGGCAATCTGCAGGAGTCCGTCAACGTGGCCGCCTGTAACTCTTCCACCGCGCCAACCAATGAGCCGTGCCTCGTTTTCTCGAATCTTACTGGGACCTCCACGCTGTCTGATCTGATCACGGCCTTCGATCCCACTTTCGACGCCGCTGCGTATACGTCCAATATCCTGTTCTCGCACGTTGAGAATGGCCTCCTTGTCTTCCGGCTGTGGCGCAGCATTTACGGAACACTCGGATGGACCGTCCTGTTCGATCCCAACGCCGTCTCCAACTCCGAGCCGAATAACGCCGGATGCGTGGGAGGTGGATTGCCGGGGTGCGTCGTCGGCGCGGTGCCTTCCTGGAACCGCCCGAATGCGCGCTGGTGCCCGCTAAAGTCCAACGATCCGCTTTATATCCCCGGTTGGATGTCAATCGGCCCTTATGGTTGGGGACCGTGGGGCAGCGAGATAGCAGGAGCTGGACCGTATCTATCCATGGTGAATGACGGAACGGCTTTCTCCGTCAATCTCAATGGACCGGGAGGCCCCACCGCCTGTCCGCAGAACAGCTTGGGCGTCACGGGCGATCAATGCACCACGGTGAATGTGGATGGTCAACCCTACAATCCCACGCCTTGCACCACCTCCGTGTCAGCTTGTTACGGAGAAATTGAAAGCGGCGCGCCCGGCGCCATCGGTAACGTCGCGGTGGGGGATTTCTTCTCCATCGGACCTTCGTCCTGGAACTCTGAAGTGATGCGGCTCGTTGCTATCGGCGGTGCGTCCGGTACGGAATGGACATTCCAGCGGGCTTACAACAACATTCTTGGAACCAGCGGCGCGGACACCTACCTTTACACCACCTGCAACGCGAACCCCAATCCCACCAATGTGAACGGTTCTTCCGAATGGTATTGGAGCTACGGCACGGATCCGCACGGATATAACACCGACGGTGAGACCATCCTCAACGATCCCAACGGAATCCAGGCGCATTTCTTCTCTCAAAACGCCCAGCAGGTCAGCAGCTACTCGCTCGATCCGCGTTGCGGCCCGGACTATGAAATCTGCTACCAGAGCCGCATCTACAACAGCCTGGCGCAGCTCCTGGGCGAGGGCGCGACCGAAGTGCAGGAAACCAATCCCGCGTTCAACGGTATCCAGGGCATCGCCGACGGCAATGAAGTGCAGTCGCATCCGGCTGGCCCCGGCTGGCTGGCTTCGCCCCAGAACAGTCCTTACTTCCTCGATGGTCGCCCCTTCAACGGCGGCCCGCTCTCGGGTAGCGGCGCTTTCAATGGATCGAACCCGGCAACGCCGATGGGCGGAACCCTGTGGAAGTTTTCCGCCGCGCAAGTGCCGCAGTTGGACCGCAAGCTGATGCCTACCTTCGCGTTCAGCGGGAGTAAAGCACTGCTGGATGTCAGCAGCGCCGCGCAAGGCAACATCATCACGGGCAATCCGCAGGACTCGTACAAATACTGCGTGGCCAATGTGCCCAATGAATGCGTCTCCGGCTCCCAACAGGGCGATGTCTATGTCAATGCGCCCTACGTGCAATATCCCTTTTGCAACTATCCATCGCAGGCCGCCTCCATGCCGGATGAATACGACATCTGTATCGGCGACAACGCCATGATTTATAACTCCCTCATGCAGGTGAACGGCTCGGTAACGGATATCACCGGCGCGTCTCAGCGAAGTCTGGGCAAGGGCTTGGCGCGCATCCGGGAAACCGACGCCTTCTGGCACGCGCATGCGCTGGCCAACTCAAACTGGATCATGTTCAAGACTAGTTACGCGCAGGACGTGGGAGATATGATCTTCGCGATGGAGTTACCGCCGGCTACTACGGACTCCGTCAACCGGACCGCGTATGAGACGTTAACCATAGCAACGCCTCCCATGTTTGCGAACATGGCGACCGCGTATGTGGAATATGGCTACGGCGAGTATGGCGCCCCGGCGAACCTTTTCTGCACCTCGCGAGCGGAGGTCTGCGCCGTCGGCCAGCCGAGTGGCGAGCCATTCTTTTTCGATGTCACCGAGAGCTCCCAAATCGTGCCTGTGCCCTGCTCCACCGGATGCCAGGTTTCGCTCTCCGTGCCGCCCCAGCACGTGGTTTACGCTCGGTGGGTCTTCGAGGACAGCGATGGAGGCGTGGTGGGAACCAGCCAGGTATTTGCGCGTGCGGTGAATTGATTGGTAGCGCTAAGGGGAATCGAACCCCTATTTAAGCCTTGAGAGGGCTCTGTCCTAACCGTTAGACGATAGCGCCGTCCTCTCAAAAGTTTACCAAATTCGCGCTAATCCGGCGCGCCGGATTGAATTCGCTTGGCAAATGCGCTCCGGCTGTTCAACCTCAACGCCTCCCCCAGCGCCGCCCGGCAGCCCACGGAATCGCCTTTCTTCCGGTAAGCAATGGCCAGCCAAACAAAGGCTTCATCGTTCCGCGGGTCGAGAAGAGTCGCCTTCCTAAACGATTCGACGGCCTGATCAAGATCCCCTCCAAACATCTTCGGCGCATACAGTTGCCGTCGGCCCGTTACCGCGTAGGCGAATGCATTCTTGGGGTCAAGCTGAAACGCCCGTTTGGTTTCCGCGTCCGCCTTTGAGCCCAGCCGCATCGCCGTCAATGCGCCGCCATAACCGATCTTCGTTCCATAAAGGTCCGCCAGCAGGGCATGCGCGTTCGCGTTATGATCGTCAAGCTCGACGGCCCGCTTCGTTTCTCTGATCGCCAAATCCAGCCAGCGCTCGGCGCCCTTCTTGTCTTTTTTGAAATCCTTCGCCCTGCTGAGATAGAAATCGGCGCGGCCCAGATCGTAAAAACACCGCGCCGCCGTGCTCGTCTGGGCCGCGCTCGCTTGTTGCGTGCAGCTTTCGAAGCTCTTGCCGGCGGATTCCAGCGTTCCCTCCTCCAGCGCGCTTCGTCCCTCTTCCAGTTGACGTTCCCCGGTGTCGGCAAGCTGGCAATTCGCCGGGCCGGCAAACGAGGACACCAGAAACGAAAGAAGAATCAGGCTTGGGGTGCGGAGGCGAATAGCCCTTTCATCCTATCTCGGACTCATCGTTCAGGGTTTGGCCCCCGCCCGCCGGATGGCTCCGGAATCAACCGTCGCGCCCGTCCTCGAAATCGTCTGAAAATAAAGATCGTCGCCGCTGATCTCAACAGCCAGGAACGATCGATCTTTGTCGTATCCAACCGCCGTCAGATCGGTCTTCGCAAGGTCGCCCTCGCGAAGTTCACCGCCCGCCCCTTCCACGAAGTAATAAATGCCCTTCTGCGGTTTCACGCGCTCGTAAACGTGGTCATGTCCGGCGAACACCACCTGCACCCCGTATTTGAGGAACACGGGTTCCAGAATCTGGCGCAATTCCACCGACGATCCGTGTGTCTTTCCCGACGAGTAAAGCGGATGATGGAAATAGCAGATCTTCCAATCCGAATCAGCCGTGGAAAGTCCCTTCTCCAACCAGGCCAGTTGGTCGGGATCCATGTAGTTGGAATCCAGCGCAAAAAATCGGACGTTGCCCTTTTTGAACGAATAGTATCGTTGTCCGTTCATGCCGAAGTATTTATAGAAGCGCTCGTTCGTATCGTCGTGGTTCCCCAGCGATGCATAGAACTGCACGCCCGCATCCAGCAGCGGCTTGTACGGGGTCTCGAACTTCTTTTTCAGATCCTCGTCGCTCTTTCCGCCATAAATGTTGTCGCCCAGCATTAGCACAAATGTGAAGGGAAATTTTTCACGAAGCTCCCTCATGCGCTGCGCCAGTTCATATTGCGGCGGTTTCCCTGTTCCCATGTCGCCAAAGGCGAGAAAGCGAACCGAGTCCTGCTTCACGGGCAGCGAGAGCGTCTGCGCGTGCAGCAGCAGCACGGCGCTAAGAAAGAGAAAGAGTCTGCGCATAAGTTAGGGAACGGCTTTCAAAGGCAGGGCTGCGGGAATGAAATCAATCACCATCCTGGCTTCCGAATCCTGCAGAACCAAATCGCGGCCGATGATATGGTACGCAAGCGGGTTCGGAACCTCAGGCAGACGCAGCAGCAGAGTCGGAGGAACCGTAGTCAGCGGAAGGTGTTCCGGATACGCGGCATTCACGCTCAGCGTCCAGCCCTTGACAGGAGCACCCTCTCGGATTGTCTTTCTCACATAGCGGGCATTGGGCCCTTGAAACACATCGTTGATCACCGCGCGAAATTGCCTGGAAATCTCGTCTGTGAAAATATCACCCTGTTTGGCGCTCGGCCGCGCTTCCCGAATCGCCCGTGCCAGCGCAGCCTGACGCTCTTGTATCTGCTTCCGTTTCTTGGTGGGTTTCTCATGCGGGAGCCAACTCTGCACGCTCTTGCGCACCTTCATATAGTTATCCACGCGCGTCGCAAAATCCTGAAATGCGGGCTGCGCCGGCGCGGCAACCACCGCCGGAGTCTGCGCCGCCCCCATCGCGAACAGGAAAAAAAGAAAAGTCAGCGTCAATTTTCCGCCGCCAGTTCCTCAACGGCTTCTTTCACCGCTTCTTTCATTGCATTTTTCACCGTCGCCTTCACGTCTGCGTGGCTCGCCGCCTCTTTGCCCGCCTTCGACACCGCCTGTTTTATGGCCTTCTTGATCGTCGATGCCAGAGGCGTCATCTGCCGGATCAATGCGCGGGTTGCAAGTTTGTCGGGTGCGTCGCTATCGGGGGCGGAAAGCTTACCGGCAAATGCGGAAGTCTCTTCGTAACCCGTCGCCGCCCAGTCCTGTTCAAACGTCGAGAGCAGGGTATTCACAACCTTCGCATCGTGCATGATGATGCCGATTTCCCGCCGTGATTCGAGCTCCAGTTGGCGCAGACTTTGGCTTCCCACAAACGCCCGCTTTCTATCCACAATGATCGTCCGGGTGTGCAGGCGCATTCTGGTCAGGCGCGAAATCGTCAGACCGGGCTTCTGGGGTGTCACGGAACCGATAATTTTCACATCCACGCCATCGTGAACCCGGTCTTCGATCATGCGGATGATCCGGCGGTCCGCGATTTTCGGGTCGTAGATGTACAGTTGTTTCCGTGCCTTTTTAATGAAAGCCGAGAGTTGCTCCCGGGCGTTCACAGGGCTCACCACAAAGGCGTCCGAGCCCGCAACATACTCCGTTCTGTTGCTGTCGGCGTCAAAGAGCTTCAGGGCCTCGCTCACCATCCTGACGTTTGTTGTCACGATGCCGAAGCCGCGGCTATGATCGATATCCAGGTGAACGAAGTTGAACGATAACAGGTACAGCGAGCGGCGATCCACAATCATCATCTTCCCGTGATATCGAACTAAATCGTTCGCCGTTCGCGCCACTGTAATCCCAGCCTCTAGAAATCGCATTTCGAGGCTGCGCAGCTTGGTTTCGCCCCCTCGGTTGGTTTGGGCGATCAGGGCCCGCACGGCAACGCCCCGGTCGGAAGCCGCCTTCAACGCGTTCTCAATCTCCTTGATGTCGAACCGGAAGATCAGAATATCGATGCTCTTCTTCGCCCCTTGAATTGCAGCCAGAAGAGGTGCGGCGCCGTCTCGCGGTTGTACCAGCAGCTTCATCAAATATTTTCGGCTGCAACTGGGGTGCCAAAACAACGGCAACGGAGTTGCTCATAACTCTCTGCCGGGTAGTCAAACCGCGCCTGCACCTACGCCTGGACCTATATGAACTGCAAACTATCGAACACTCTTTGCATAACCGCTCCTCTCCTTTTCGCGCTCCCGTTTGTCGCCGCGTCGCCCGCCGCCGACTCGGCCCCTAAGGCGGACCACGTAGAGAGCGCCACAGGCGCCTCTCTTTGGCAGGATCGCGGCGACATAGCAGCTCTCGACCTCCTCGACGGACCCGGAGGAAAAGAACACCAGCCCTCCGGCAAGTTCAAATTTATCGACGAAGACATGAATGGCACATCGCCGAAATTCAACGTTGTAGACGACCAGGGCGTTCGCTGGAGAGTCAAACTGGGACAGGAAGTGAAGTCTGAGACCGCCGCCACCCGTCTTGTCTGGGCCGCCGGCTATTTTGCCGACGAGGACTATTACCTCCCCGAATTGCGCGTAGACGGACTCCCCAAGCTCTCCCGAGGAAACAATTTTGTGACAGCGGACGGCGTCGTACATGACGTCCGTCTGGAGCGCAAATTGAAAGGCCAAAAGAAAAAAGGAAACTGGAGCTGGTTCGACAATCCTTTCATCGGCACGCGTGAGTTCAACGGACTCAGAGTGATGATGGCCCTCATCAACAATTGGGATCTGAAGGAAGTCAACAACTCCATCTATGAGGAGAAGGGCGCAGGCCCGCGCTACGTAGTCACAGATCTGGGCGCTAGCTTCGGCAATACCGGAAACAGCCTCACCCGGTCAAAAAGCGATTTGCACGACTATCAGAAAACCCGGTTCATCCAACATGAAGAACCGCAAACCGTCGATTTCTTCATGAGCAGTCGTCCCTTCTTCGTTTCTGTGGTGAACGCTCCCAACTACTACACCCGCACGCACATGGAGTCCATCGCGAAAAAGATTCCGCGGGCAGATGCGAAATGGCTCGGTCAGTTACTGGGACGGCTTACCCCGCAGCAGGTTCGCGATTGTTTTAGCGCGGCCGGCTACACCCCAGAGCAAGTAGAGCTATACGCCACCATCGTGCGCGAGAGGATCGCGGACCTGAACCGCCTCTAATCTCACTCCCCTGCCGGGACATTCTGCGACTGGATTCCAAACAGCTCGGCATACAACCCGCTAGCCGCGAGTAACGCGGAATGCGTTCCCCTTTCCGCGATCTGGAAGTCCTTCACCACAAAAATGACATCCGCCCGCTGGATGGTCGCCAAATGGTGAGCAATCACCACGCACGTTTTGTCTTTCATCAGCCGGTCCAGCGCTTCAAAGACCGTACGCTCCGACGCCGCGTCCAGACCCGATGTGGGTTCATCCAGCAACAGGATCGGGGTGTTGCGGATCACGGCGCGGGCGATCGCGATTCTTTGGCGCTGCCCTCCGGACAGGGAGACGCCACGCTCCCCCACCATCGTGTCGTAACCCTCCGGCATCTCCGTAATGAACTCGTGGGCATTCGCCAGTTCCGCGGCTCGAATAATTTCCGCTCGCGACGCATCCGGTCTTCCGTACGCGATGTTCTGCCAGATGGGCGCCCGGAAAAGCACCGTATCCTGCAGCACAAAGCTCATCTGCTCCCGCACCGATTTCAAACGATAGTTGCGGATGTCCAACCCGTCGATTTTCACTTCACCCGAGGTCGGATCGTAAAAGCGCGGAATCAAACCCACAATGGTCGATTTTCCCGCCCCGCTCGGACCCACGAATGCCGCCACCTGCCCCGGCTCGATTTCAAAACTGACATCGGTCAACAGCGGACAGTCGGGAGTGTAGCTGAAGCTGACTCGCTTGAATTCGATCCGGGCCCGGAATGGCTGCGCAGTATGCGCTCCCCGTCGATCGCGCAGTCGGCTCACCGTATTCAAAATCTCCAGAATTCGTTCATAGCTGACGGCCGCTTTCGACACCGTGTCCGTCATTTTCGAAAGGTCCCGCATTGGCTTATACATCTTGCCCAGGTAAGAGAGGAAGACAATCAGGTCTCCCACGCTTAGGGCCCCGCTCAGCGCCAAACGTCCGCCGTAACCCAGAACCAGGCAGGTACCCACCGCGGCAAGCACTTCCACAATCGGAGCCAGCGTCGCCTTCAGCTTGCGCGCGTGCAGCGCCGTCTCCACGTTATCCAGGCTCTGCTCCTCAAAACGGCGCTGTTCGTAATCCTCTCGGGAAAACGCCTTCACCACCCGAATCGAGGAGAAAACCTCCTGAACCGTTGTCAGTAGCTCGGTTTCCTTTTGCCTCACTTCCCGCGAAGCTTTTTTGATTCGTTTTGTGAAAAAGAACACAACCAGAAAAAGCGCGGGAACAATCGACAACGCGATCAGCGTGAACCGCCAGTTGATGTACAGCATCACCCCCACCATCCCGGCGATGGTCAGGGTACTCACCAGCATCCCAAGCAACGCCGAAGTGATGAACGTCTGGACGGCTTGAATGTCGCTGGTGACCCGGCCAATCAGATCGCCGGTCCTTTTTTCATCGTGTTCGGCGAGCGAAAGCTGGTGAATATGCTGATACAGCGTCCGCCGCAGGTCGTGCATGACCCATTGCCCAACGCTGGTAGTCAGGTAAGACTCCAGATAGGAGCTGAGCGCTCCCACTACCGCGATTACGGCCACAGCCGCTACCGCGAAAGTGAGGATCGAGAGCTTGTCGTGCCCCGCCGTATAGCTCACGACAGTCGCCAGCCATCCTGGTAAGTGCTTCGATTGCAGCACGTTATCGACGATGATCTTCAGCGGCCAGGGATCCAGAAGGTCCGCGCCGGTCTCACCGAGGACCGCGAGAAATGCCAGGGTTAGCGCCTTCCAGTGAGGACGCAAAAGCTCGGCCATCCGCAGCCAGTTGGACTTTCCGGGCGGCTTCGACGAAGCTGTGTCTTCAGGCAAATTCAGGGCTCCTCATAGCCCGCTTCGCAACTGAAGTGCCGTCTAAAAATAGCAGCTCCAATTTCCACAGAATCAACAACTTAGGTGGGGTAGGCCCTTAGCCTTCCCATATAGGGTCTTTTAGCGACCTGCCTCGCAACCTAACAAGCGTACTAAAGTACTAAAAACCCGTTGACAGTGTCTTACGAAGACGATACCCTGACTGTTGCCCCGGTTGTAATCTTCGCGTGATCCCTGGGCAACATACAGTTTCTGGAGCGAAGCGGGATGAACATTCGGCAACCTTTATATCTGGGTATTATCGGACTCTTTTCTTTTGCCCCTTGCGTGTTTTCGCAGGCCTCGATGGACCTCACCAGCGCGGGCAACAATATCCTGGCTGGCGTTTATGTAGGCCCTTATTACGCAACCATCAACGGTCAGGCCAATGTGCCGATCATTTGTGATGACTTCACGGATGACTCGTATGTGGGAGAAACCTGGAAGGCCAACACCACAACTGTCTCGTCCAACGCGGCAACGATGATGTCGACGCGCATGGGATTGAGCGCGTCGGCCCAACAGGCGGACTATGGACAGGCCGCCTACCTCGCGCAGCAGCTGATGAGCGGAGCCACTTGCCCGCCCGGAACCACTTCCTGTGCATCGTCGGATTACGCCGGCGATATCCAGTTTGCGATCTGGCAGATTTTCGATCCCGCAGCGAAAGGAAACCCCCTCAGCTACCTTTCCGGCAGCGATTATAATAACGCCGTCGCGTGGTTAAACTACGCGTCAGCCCACGCGCCTTCCTACTCGACGGATTCGGGTGTCACGGTCTATTCCCCTCAGGGTGGCGGACCGCCCCAGGAATTCCTTGGAATGCCCGAGCCTGGCGCCCCACTCACCTGGGCCCTCGATCTGGGTGGCCTCGGTGGACTCGTTTTCTACGTGCGCCGCCGGTCTCAAGGCGTTCCCGCCAAAGGGTAACGCCTGCTTCTTGACCATCACTTCGACGTATCGCGTGAATCCTTCCGCGCCGGTACGCATCAAATTTCAAGCGATCTCGGGTCCCGCGCTACGGCGATCACATCAGATTTAGGGGACTTTTCATCTCCATTTGCAACGACTTGGACGAATTTTCATTTGCGAATTGCTCCTGCGCTCTGTTACGATCAAGCTGGCAGAGAACGGAACCCGCCTTCTTGAGTGCCAAACCCCAACCTAACGGAGTAAACAGAACTAACTGAATGAGCTTTACCGTTTTTCTAGGTAATCTGCCCGCATGGGTCACCGCGGACGATATCAAACAATGGCTGACCGCGGAGGATCTGGTTGCAGATTCCGTGAAAGTGATTCGCAATCACGAGACGCAAGAGTCGAAGGGCTTTGCGTTTGTGGAAGCGCCTACCGTAGATGAAATGCAGGCGATCATACGTCGTTTTGATCGTGCGCCGCTCGAAGATAAACTCCTTCGCGCGAACCCTGCTCAACCTACCAAGGGCAAAGGACAACCCGTAACCAGTGCCGTCGGCAACGACTCTCGAAGTGCTGCCGCCCCAATTCGAAGGCCCAAAAAGACCAGGGACCGCAACGCGGAGCCGCAAAGTGCCTTTGCGACCGAGCTTGCCAAAGTCCTTTGATCCGTTTGGGTGCTTCCAGGCAATAACCGCTCTTTAACAAAAGGTCTACTGAAGGTTCCGGTTCCAAATCCTACCAACACCTGTGCCGGGCGGGCACACTATTGTTTCTCCGAAGTTGTAGTAGCTAAAGGTTGTCAGCGGCTGGCACTTCTCGTGCCACAAGGGTGAACCATGAGATTTCTGCTGCTAAGCTCTCTCGTCGCTGGGGGGGCTTTCTTATTCCCGCAAGTTTCATTCGGGAATCAGCAGCCATCCATGCGCCTGGTGGCCGAAGACAACGTTAACTCCCGATACACCGTTGAGAGCATCGAAGTCGCCGGAGAGGCGCAGCCGATGTTGCCCCAGTCGCTGAAAAAGCGGGTGGCCAGCATGATCGGTGCGCGCTTCGATCCGGCGCAGTTCGATGAACTCGCGCAGGAAATCCGCAAACAGCTCCACCTCCGCTCCGTCGAGCCGCATATCGTGCGCGGCACAACTCCAGACCGGGTCCGCGTTCTGCTCGTGGCGGAGCGTCGCTCGGTCGAATTCGACGTCTCTGTACCGAAATTCCTCTACCATTCAAACCAGGGCTGGACTGCCGAGGCGCAGGCTTCCACCACCATCGCTCGCACCAACGTCGTGCGTGTCGGGCTCGTCAGCGACGGCGATGAACTCACCGAGCGCTTCTCCGGCGTCACCGCGGCCTACGAAAATCTCAACGCCGGTAGCGATCGGCTGCACACGGCGTTCCTCATCGAAGATTTCCATGAGCAGTGGAATCCGGCCACCGCGCTGGCTGATGGTCCGGCCCAGCCGGACCTTTACCGCTCGCGCAGGAACCTTCAGCCCGAGGCCATTTTCCTGATCGCCAAACCCCTTACCGTAACCGTAGGCGTCAGCTTCGAGCAAATGGACATGGAAAACCCCGCCATTTCGGCCCGCAACGCCAATGCCATCGTCGCCATCGTTCGTTATTCCAACCCCATCGAAGGCTTTGCCGAGCCCCAGCAATTCGACGCCAGCTACACCCTCCGCTCCGCCTACGGCATCGGCGGCGATTACCACTACACGCGGCACAACGCCGCCGCCCGGTATTCCGTGAAGCTCGGGCGGAGTACACTAGCGGACGAGGCCTTGGCGGGCGAAGTATCCGGCAACGCGCCCCTTTACGAACGTTTCGTGGTCGGGACGAGTTCTCTTCTGCGCGGATGGAACCGGTATGAAATCGATCCACTGGGAGGAAACCGAATCCTGCACAATTCCGTCGATTACAGTTTTCGGATGAACTCCTGGGAAAAACCGTCGTCCCTCGAAGTCTTCTACGATGCGGGTGTGCTCTCGAATCAGGGACAAGCCGCTCCAGTTCGTAGTTCGATGGGCATCGGCTATCGGCAAAGCGTCTTTAACCTGGCTCTGGCGTTTCCGTTCCGGCAGGGTCGGGTAGAGCCCGTGTTTATGGTTGGAATGAACTATTGATGAAATTCTCGCGCAGGAAATGGCTGATCGCGCTTGTCGGCGCTCCGCTTACAGGTCTCCATCTCGCGAAAGCCCTCAGTGCTCAGCAGCTTGCCGCGCGCCTCGACGGCGATTATCTCCGTATCGCCGCCCCGCACCTCGCCTTTCTCACCGGCAAAACCCTGGAACGTCTGCATGATGGCGCGGTGGTCTCCTTCGTCGGTCAGCTCAGCCTTTCCGTGGACGGAAATCAGACCGTCCAAACCCGGTCCGTTGCCCG
Organism: Bryobacterales bacterium; assembly: GCA_003136675.1. Taxonomy (GTDB): domain Bacteria; phylum Acidobacteriota; class Terriglobia; order Bryobacterales; family Bryobacteraceae; genus Bog-113. Next base: position 3,676 of record PLFE01000083.1, on the reverse strand, counting down.
TTTCGCCGTCAGCTACGACATCTGGGAGGAAAAATTCTCCGTCATCCGTTTGCAGCAGAACAAGCGCACCGCGTCCCACCTCACCCTCGAAGCTGCCCAAAACTGGGTCTTCGACAATCTGACGCTCAATGCCAGCGCCCTGCCGCAGGACCGCGCCTTCTGGCTTCGTTTCGATTTTCGGGCCGAGGATTCGAAGACAGGCCTCGATTTCATTGGCGGATCGGGCATCGACCTCACCCGGCTGGTCGAAGTCTTTAGCCGCCCCGCCGGCTCCGCGCAGCCTCACTGGACGCTCGACGCCGGTCCGTACTCATTCGCCGAACTGCGTTCGAAGGCATTCTGATCCGGATGAAGACCCTCCGCACACGCCTGACGCTTATTTTTGTCGCCGCCACAGCCGTTCCCCTCGCGGCAACATTGTGGATGTCGTCCTCTCTTCTGGAGCGCAGCCTCAGCTACTCGTCCATCGCAAGGCTGGATTCCACTTCGCGGTCCCTGCACGACGCCGGGCGCGAGTATTATGATGCCTCGCGCGAGTCGTTGGAAGCGGATGCGGATGCCGGCCGCGCCGCTCCCCAGGCCGTCGCTCCGCCCGATTTCGACGCCGAGCAACAGGACTTTTGGGCCAGCACCGAGAGCGAACGATTCGCCCTTGCCGGGGACAAACTGTTCCTGTTCCGCCGTGGGCCCGGCGGTATCGATGTTTTTTCAAAACCGCTGCGCCTGAATCTGGGCCGAATCTCCAGCGAATTCCGCGACGCGCGCGCCCTGGTGGACGTCGAGCGCTCGCGGGACCTGCGCCGGGGCTTCAATTTCACATTGATTCTAATCACCGTTTTTATCTGGCTGGCTTCGTTCGCCGTTTTGGCCTATGTCGCGAGGCGTGTCAGTAAACCCATCCGCGACCTCGCTTCCGGGCTCACCGAATTGGCGAGCGGCAATTTTGCCGCTCGCCTGCACCCTGCGCAGAATGACGAAATCGGAATCGCCACCGCCGCCTTCAACAACACCGCCGCGCAACTCCAGCAAAGCCGCGATCGCCTCGTTTACCTCACCCAGCTCGCCAGTTGGCAGGTGCTGGCCCGCAAAACCGCCCACGAAATCAAGAACTCCCTCACCCCCATCCGCCTGACGGTAGAGGAAATGGTTGCCCGCCATTCCGATGGGCCGCTCGAATCCCAGCGCGCTTTCCTGGAACAAGCCGCCCAGATCGTGGTGGACGAAGTCGAATCCCTGGAGCGCCGCATTCGCGCCTTCTCCGAGTTTTCAACCGAGCCTCCCATGTGTCCGGAGCCGCTCGATATAAACGCCGTCGTCGAAGAGCGCATTGCTTTCCTGCGCCGCAGCCATCCCGAAATCGAGTACGCCGTTCGGCTCGCTGAGCAGGCCGTCCCGGTGATGGCCGATCAGGACCTGGTGCGTAGCATCCTGGTGAACCTGCTGGAAAACGCCGCCGAAGCTGCCGGCGAAGGCGGCCGCATCATGGCGCGCACCGAATCGGACGACGAGCGCGTGGTCATTGAGGTGCATGACTCCGGCCCCGGCCTGAGCGATCTGGCCCGCAAGTCTCTGTTCCAGCCGACCATCTCCTTTAAGAAGCGCGGTATGGGCCTGGGGCTCTCCATCGCCCGCAAATGCGCGCTGCTCACCGGCGGCGACATTTTGCTCGTCGCGGGCGAACTGGGCGGAGCCGCCTTCCGCGTTGTCCTTCCAAAACATCACCCATGAATCAGCGCCGCGTTTTGATTGTGGATGACGAAGAGAATATCGGGCGCTCCCTGCGCTTGATTCTGGAACGTGAAGGCTACAGCGTCAACGCCTTCCGATCCGTGAAGGAATTCCAAACTTTCCCTGACCTGGGAAAAGCCGACGTCTTCGTCTTCGACGTCCGGCTTCCCGATGGCAACGGGATCGATCTCCTCCGCATGGTGCAGGCCCGCGAGATTCCTGCCCCGGTGGTCATGATTTCCGGCCACGCAACCATCGCCGACGCCGTCGAAGCCACCCGCGCCGGAGCCTTCGATTTCCTCGAAAAACCGCTCAGCCGCGACAAGGTCCTCGTTGCCTTGAAAAATGCGCTGGCGCAATCCGCCCTGCGCACCGAAAACCAGAAATTGCGCGAGATTGTCGGACCGGGTCCGAAGATGATCGGCACCAGCCCTGCCTTCGTTCGCACCGTGGAGCAGGCTTCCATGGCGGCGTCATCGGATGCGCGCGTCCTGTTGATCGGAGAATCCGGAACCGGCAAGGAACTGCTGGCCGAGCACGTGCATGCCAATAGCCCTTTTGCGGCCGGCCCATTCGTGAAGGTCAACTGCGCCGCGATCCCCACGGAGCTGATTGAATCCGAACTCTTCGGGCATGAGAAAGGCGCGTTCACCGGCGCAACCGCCGGACGCCGCGGCAAGTTCGAACTGGCCGACGGCGGCACTCTATTCCTGGATGAAGTGGGTGATCTGCACGCCGGCTCGCAAGCCAAGCTGCTGCGCGTGCTTCAGGAAGGCGAATTCCATCGCGTAGGCGGCGAGCAGAATATCCGCGTGAATGTCCGTGTGATTTCGGCAACCAACCGCGATCTCACTCAGCTCGTGTTACAGGGTAAATTCCGCGAAGACCTCTTCTATCGCGTCAGCGTCGTTCCCATCCGCGTCCCGGCGTTGCGCGAGCGCCCGCAGGATCTGCGCCCCATGGCGGAATATTTCCTGGACGATTTCACGCGCCGCAACAGCTTCCGTCCGCGAACGATCGAGCCCGAGGTGTTCGAGGCCTTCGAGCACTACCACTGGCCCGGCAACGCGCGCGAGCTGCGCAATATGGTGGAGCGCATGGCCATCCTCACCACGGGCGAACGCATCACCCGCGCCGCGATTCCCGTCGAACTCCGGCTGGCCCGCGAGACCGGAACGAAGTCGACGGTTCACGAAGCCCGCGAACACGCCGAGCGCGAGCACCTGCTCCGCGCGCTCGAAGAATCCCAGTGGAACGTGTCAGGAGCGGCACGCGCGCTAGGGATGGAACGAACGAATCTGCATAAGCGCATTCGCGCGCTAGGGCTGACCCGCGACCGGTAAGGGCGCACGCCAGTAAAACGAGGCGCTCCAACGTGGGGGCTTGTTCTCTTCGACGTTTACCTGTTCTTGGTCTTGCTGAACGTCGCATTCCTTTTGCCATATCCCTATCATCTGGAGCATTTCAGCCTCTTAGCCGGTGTGGCCGCGCTGTTGGCTTTGTGCGTGTGGCTCACCGGCAAGATCCATTAGGCACCATCGGGTGCTACGTTTAAAAGGTGGGTGAAAAGGCTGCGAATTTGCTGAACGAGTTCGACAAGCTTCCGGCTCCCGAAAAAGAGTCGCCAGCGGTCGAAATACTTGCGCACGCACAAGCACAGGGCCTGCCGCTATCCTTAGATTTCCAGGTTATTATTAGAGCGAGTTGAAGAGCCGAAACCAACGCTTTCTCCTGCGGAACGCGTAATCGCCCTTCGCGAATGGGCGGCAAGCCATCCCATCTCGACGCCCCTGTCCGATGAGGCCATCAGCAGGGAAAATCTGTACTCCGATGGCGGATAGCGCCTTCTCGAGCGTGGTCTTCCCGTTTGTTTCACGCTACAAAATACCGCCGAGTTCTGGAACGTAGCAACCCGGCCAGTGCCAAGCAACGGCTTCGCCTGTGCGCG
>PLFE01000132.1 GCA_003136675.1 Bryobacterales bacterium | reverse complement strand
TTTGGGGACATTCACGCGCACGGCCAGGACGCGGTGTCGTTCTATACCGACCAGAAAGTCGTCATGTCGCGCTGGTTTTGACTAGCGAGCCCGTTTCCCGGCGAGAACGCCCAGTGCGATGAACAGCGCCATAACGATTAACTGAGCGATCAGGAATGGTGGCTCAGTCCCCGTCGGAGCGAGCGCCTTCAGCGCCGGAATTTTCTGGAAGCACTGCGCGATCAAGACAAAGACATTGAAATAGAGGGCCAGCACGGTTCCAATAACATAGACCCGCAGCCACGCGCCGGTCAGATGAAAGATATAGCGAGCAGCAATCGCGACCGCCAGCACTACCAGCGAGAGGATGCCCAGGATAATGCCCGGCGTTATATGACTATTGGGAAAGGCGAACCCGGTCACGCTTGTCAACGCTGTGGTTGTGAGAAAGAGCACCGTAAGGCCATTGAGGCGTTTCCCCTGGAGCAGCCCGAAAACGACGACAAATCCCGATAGAATTCCGATCAAACTCAATATCACATGCACTAAGGTGAATGTCGCCGTTGTCATGCCTAAGATCATATGCCGCGTCCTTTCAGTTACTGCCTTCGCTGATGTTAACACTCTGATTCGCGGTTATCTTGTGTACGGTCTGGTTTCCTCCGCTGGGCCAGCGGACAACTAAATCTTCGACTGTGGTTGCCGTGCCCAGCCCGAAGTAAAGCGCTGCCTCGCTTTGCGAAAGGTAACTGCCGCCGCCAACCAACTCATTCATCTGCGCACCCCCGCTGTAGCGGATGGTGACGCGTGCGCCAATCGCGCTACGGTTTGACTGAGTCCCCGTAAGCGTGACACGTAGCCAGTTCCCGCGTGGGGACAGGTTCTTGAGCAGGCTGGGGGTACGATTCATATTCACGATGACGATCTCCGGCCGCCCGTCGCCGTCTAAGTCGCCGACGGCCAATCCGCGCGCGGGGCGTGGAATCGCGAAGCCATCGCCGGCTTGGTCCGTGATATCGCGGAAGCGCCCGTTCCCCATATTGTGGAAGAGCAGCGTTTTCTGCAGATAGTGATCGCCAAGCGAGGCGCCGGGATGATCCACTTCCGGATAAACGTGGCCATTGGCCGTAATCAGATCGGGCCATCCATCTTCATCAATGTCGAGAAACGCCGCGCCCCAACCCAGCAGTTGCCGGCTGTTCAATCCCGCTTGTTGCGCGGCATCGGTGAAAAACCGGCCGTCTTCGTTTCTGTAAAGAGAGATCAAGTCACCGGAGAAGTTGGTCTTCGCAATGTCCAGGAATCCGTTGCGGTCATAGTCGGCGACGGCAACTCCCATGCCGGCCTGCAAGCGGCCATCGAAGTTATATGCCACCCCCGCCTCAACGCCGCGCTCTTCAAACGTTCCATCGTGCTTGTTCCGGTAGAGCAGGCTGGGCGTCATATCGCAGGCCACATAGATATCCGGCCATCCATCGTTATCGAAGTCCGCAGTCACTACGCCGAGGCTGTACCGTCCGCCCGGTTTCAGGATGCCGGCCCGCTCGCTGACATCGGTGAAAGTGCCATCGCCGTTGTTGTGAAATAGCGCGTTATGCGCCAGCGGCAATCCGCGCGGCCCGCACATCACGGCGAGTCCTTTCCACTTACAGGAATCTGCACTGCCGGGTTTCGGCGTGGCCGCCAGATTCAGGTCTACATAGTTCGTCACGAAGATATCGAGTTTACCGTCGCGATCGTAGTCCAACATCGCGCAACCCGTGCCCCATCTTTTTCCCGTCGTGGGAAGCCCGGCGGCGCTGGTGATATCAGCAAATTTCCCATTGCCCAGATTTCGATAGAGCACATTGTGCCCATAGTAAGTGACAAACAGATCGGTGTGGCCGTCATTGTCGATGTCTCCGGCGCACGCGCCTTGCGCCCATCCCGTGCGGTCTAAGCCGGCTTGCGCGGCTACGTCGGTGAAGTGTCCGTGGCCGTCGTTATGATAAAGCTGCGAAGGCGCAGACTTACCATCCAGAGTGGAACCATTGGCAATGAAGATATCGTTTGCGCCGTCGCCGTCGTAGTCGAAGATCACTGCGCCATTCCCGGTNNTAAGTCCGGCTTGAGCGCCGATGTCGATGAAGTTGAATTTCGCTTCTGGTTGAATCGCAGCTAATCCCAAGGCGACTGCGCAGAGGGCCCCGAAGATAAGAACGACACGCAAACCCTAGGCTTCCAGTTGCTCCAGAAGTTCCGCCATGGTTACGGTCGACCCCTGCATCGTGCCGCCCTTCAGGGAAGGTGCGACGGCGACGGCCTCGGAATGACCCTCAAACCACACGAGAAAACGGGAGTTCTCTGAATTGGAGAGGCGCTGTTGATTGATCCATGTATAGTACGCGCCCATGTCCGCGTCGCGCAAAGCGCCCTCGGCGTCGAGTACCGGCTTGGGATGTCCGCCGGCAATCATCTGCTGGATGGTTTGCTCTTGTAAGCGGGGAGCATACCGGGCAACCAGCGTGAGCGGTTGCGCACGGCGCAGTATCTCCCGCGCGCTCCATTGTACAAACGTGGTGCTGTAAACCTGCGTGCCGGAGCCCTCGGTCAATACGCCGATTTTGAACTGATCAAGAATCGCCGCGCGCCCGGTACTCTGGATGCCAAGATCAACGGGCCGCACACGGGCGAGTCGCGTGCGCAAGGCTTCTGGCCCTACGCCGGATCGCATGATGCTTTCCATAGACGCGAGAAGCGAAGTCCGGACACCCTCGATCTCCGCGTAAGAAAGACACGCCAATTCGGGACAGGCGACAGGTTGCGGAACACCTCCATCGACGTACCAATGGGCAAACGGCAGTGGGTGCGCCGTCGCCCGCCGGGCCACCAATGCAAGAATCGCCTCGTTGCCCTTGTCCGGGTTGACGTGAGTGAAACGCACACCTTGCGGGCGTAGCTTACGGAACAGCGGGATATTAGTGGCAGTTACTCCCTGACCAGCAATCACGATTGTCAATCGCGGTACCGCGAGCGGTTCCACTTTATTCGATGCGTTGAGTTGACTCACATATTGAACGGCCGCGTTGCGGAAGGTATCGATCTGATGTGTAGCCCATAAGTGAGCGGTCAGTTGCTCCGAGAAATCCGCCGGCGAGTTGACCCAATCGACGCGCTCCAACTCTGGCGACAACCGAAGGCTCTCAAAGGGCGACATGGTGCGCCTCAGTTCCGAGTCTGTCATCCCGCGCAGGTAGGCGAACTGGTGATTCAGTTCCTGACGCTCCACTGGGAACTTAGAATCAAGCGCCACCACTTCGCGGAGAAGAAGCGGTAGGAACGCGAGCGGAAGCCTCTTCAGGAGCTCGATTTCGGACGCGGCGGCCTCGCGCGCCTCGGGTGGGTACGCGGTGAAACTGGCGGCGGTGAGCTGGGCTGGCTGCACGGCTAAAGCACCTCCGTAAGAGCTTTGCCGTGGCACATTCGCGCGTCGAAACCAAGCAGTGCACCAAGGGTGGGAACGAGGTCGGTGGGCTCCACGGGCCGATCGATTACCACGTTTTCCGGAACGCCCGGTCCCAGAACCATCATCCATGTGGTTCGCGAGAGAGCGTCGCCCGTGCGGTGATGCTGGAAACCGTTGCCCCCTGGCTCGGTGTCGGAATCGCGGCCAAAATCGGGCAGGATGAACAGGTTGGTTTTGCCGGCATATTCCGGATCGGTCTCAATCGCGCGCCAGAGCTCGGCAACCAGCTTGTCGGAGCGCCGGATAGCATCCACGTAGAGCGAAAAAGCCCCGGCGTGGGCGATGTCGATATCGTGCAGCGTTACCCATAGCAGGCTGGGCGCCAGCCGCCGCATCAACTGACGGGCGATATAGACCGAGAGCTCATCGGCACTGGCGAGGCTACTTGCATGCGTGGTGAAATCGGAAACGGAGAGTTTGAGGATATCTTCCATTTGCCGCAATTCCACTTCATGGCCGGTAAGTTGCGGCGTATAGAGCGGGGTCTCGTAGTTATCGCGCAATAAGTGCTCGAATTGGTCATGGCCGCTCTGAGAAAGGGCCGCGGAGAGCAGACGCTTGGGTAGAATGACTCCGGCTCCCAACCCCTGGCCATAGGAACGATTGCCGCTTTCCCCAATGCGGAAGAACCCGTTACTTGGCGCAACCACCCACGCATCCGACGCGGGGCGCTTTAAGTCCCGCCGGAAGTACTCGAACACCGTCGGGTTATCCGGCGGCACCGCGGCAAAGTTGTTAAACGTTTCGTAAACGCCAGTCGCAACGCTGGCCGTCGCCACATAGTGGCCTAGAATTCCTTTGTTGACCACCTGCGTGAAGAAGGTGGAACGCGGGATGAGTTCCTTCAGCAGGAGCGGGATATTCTCCTGACCTTCCGGCATGAAGGTTTCCTCGTCGCGCGCGCCCCCGCCGAAGGTGACCACCACAGCTTTGCGGCCACGCGGCGGAGCGAACGCGGACATCTTTGATCCGCCAAAAAGCGTTGCGGCCGCGGTAGCGCCCGTCGCCATGCGCAGAAAATCCCGGCGGCTTCGCGAGGCGGCCCGCGCGATCTCGCCAGGGCTGGAGTTTAAGTCGAATGCGCTTGGGCGGAAGATAGTTCTACTCCTTGGCCTTTGGTCCAAATAGAGTATATCGCTTGCCGGCGACCTTGCGCGAACGCGCGATAGGCATGGGCTCGCGCGCTGCGGCGCAAACCCAATCCCAGTTCTTCCTTGGCTTGGTCCAGGGGATCAGAGGCTTGTCGCCATGACGGCGAATCGCGGCATCAAGCTCCCTTGCGTCTTCCAGATCTTCGACGCGCTCGCGCAGCGCTTGCTGCGGAGACTCAGTCATAGGCCTTACCGGTCCGAATCGCCCAGCACAAAATCCATACTTCCGATGGAGGCGATCACATCCGCCAGCATGGTTCCCTCCACCATCCGGTTCGTCGCCTGAAGATTTCCGAAACTCGGACCGTGCACAAAGACGCGATAGGGCATCGATGTGCCATTGCTCACGACGTAGTAACCCAACTCCCCACGAGGCGATTCCACGATCTGATAGACCTCGCCTTCGGGCACCCGGAAGCCTTCCGTCACAATCTTGAAATGGTAGATCAGCGCTTCCATTTCGGTCTTCATCTTGTCGCGATCCGGAAGCACCACATGCGGCGCATCGGCCTTCCACGCGCCGCCCGGCATGCCGGCCAGCGCCTGTGAAATAATGCGCGCGCTCTGCCGCATCTCTTCCACACGCACCTGGTAGCGCGCAAAAACATCGCTCGCGGTTTGCGTGGGAATTTCGAAATCGAAAAGATGATAGGACGAGTGCGGATTGGCCTTGCGATTGTCGTACTTCAGTCCGCCCGCGCGCAGCATCGGGCCCGTCACGCCCAGTTCCAGCATGTCCGGGACGGACATCACGCCCACGCCTTTGGTGCGGCCCATCCAGATGCGGTTATTGGTCAGCAGGTCTTCGTACTCGTCCACCTTAGACGGGAACGTATCGATGAATTTCTTGATCCGCGCATGCCAGCCGCGCGGCGGTTCCAGCGCCAGTCCGCCGATGCGAATGTAGTTCGTCATCATGCGCTGCCCGGAGAACATCTCGAAAACCTTCAGGATCTCTTCGCGCTCGCGCATGCAGTAAAGGAACGTGCTCATCGCGCCGATATCCAGGGAATGCGTTCCCAGCCACACCAGGTGGCTGTTCAGTCGCGTCAACTCCACCAGCATGACGCGCATCCATTGCGCCATCGGCGGGATCTCAATATCCAGCAGCCGCTCCACAGCAAGCGCGTAGCAGAAGTTATTCGACAGGTTCGAAAGGTAATCGATTCGATCGGTCAGCGTCACCGCCTGCTGCCACGTCTTCGACTCGAATTCCTTCTCAATCCCGGTGTGCAGATAGCCGATATCCGGCTCCGCCTTCAACACCGTCTCGCCATCGAGCTCGAGCTTCAGGCGCAGAACACCGTGCGTCGACGGGTGCTGCGGGCCCATGTTCAGAACCATGCGGCGCGGTTTATATTCGGGCTCGACGGGAGCTTGTTCCTGTAATTCCGGTGTTAGAAGATCGCCCATTTTCAAATACCCTCAGAGGCGCTGGCCGGTCTTGGGATAGTCCTTACGCAGCGGATGGCCTTCCCAATCCTCCGGCATCATGATGCGCCGCAGATCGGGATGGTTGAGAAACCTGATGCCGAACAGATCAAACGTTTCACGCTCATACCAGTTGGCGGAGAGGTAGACCGGCGTTACGGAATCAATCTCCGGGTTGGTTCCGCTCACCCGGGCCTTCAAGCGCACACGCGCGTTTCGGGAAACGGAGTGCAGATGATAAACCACTTCAAAGCGCGGCTCAGCCGGGTAGCGATCCACGCCGGTCACCGCCGACAGGCGCTCATACCGTCCCGCTGTTTTGAAATGCCGCAGCACAGGCACGATCTCCTCCGGCGCGATCTCCAATGTGAGTTCGCCGCGGTCGTATTTGCCGGTGACGATGGCGGCGGGAAGAGCCGCTTCCAAAGACGCCGCGTCCTCATGACTTTGTATAGATTCCGGAAGCATGTGAATTCTAGTTTCGCAAAGCCTTCTGATCGCGCTCCGGGGCCCAATCCAACACGCCCTTCTTCCAGACATAGAAGTACCCGCAGAAGACGAACAGAATGAAAATCAGCATCTCGAAAAAGCCGAACAGCTTCAGTTCTTTGTACACCACCGCCCACGGATACAGGAAGATGGCTTCCATATCGAACAGGATGAACAGCATCGCCACCAGATAGAACTTCACACTGAAGCGGTGCCGGGCGTCGCCGGTCGGGACGATTCCCGATTCATAGGGCGAATCCTTTACCTTGTTGCGAACATGCTTCCCGATGAGGAAAGACATGCCCAAAAAGACAATGCCCATGCCTGCCGCGATGATGATCTGCACCAGGACAGGGAAGTAAACCTGAGCTTGAGAGTTTGGCATGCCGTCGAAAGAAACCAGTGTAGCGCGACTATAATTGTCTACGGTGGAAGCGAAAATCAACGGAGTGCGCCAGAGTATCCCGCCAGGCGAAACGCTGCTGACGCTGGTGGGGCGGCTGGGGCTGCAACCGGACCGTCTGGCGATTGAACTGGATGGCAAAATTGTGAAGCCGCCGGCCTGGCCAACAACGTGCATCGACGATGGGGCGGAGGTGGAAATTGTTCACTTCGTTGGCGGCGGCTAAGCTGCTTGCGGCATTGCTCTTCGCTCTGGCTGCCTTCCCGCCTTTTACCGTTCACCCGGGAAAGACGGACGCGGATGGACTCCCGATGACCAGCGCCACCTTGTGCGTGACGGGCGAAGAACCGTGTTTCCCTCTCTCCCGATTCAAGCCGGCCGATTCGCCAGTGGAATACTTTTTCGCGTTGAAGCCCGCAAGCGAACAGATACAGTTGGATTCCGGAGGGTCGCTGGTCCTGTTTTGGGGGACATACACGGCCGGAGGCAGCGGAATCCTCACCCGGCTGGCGCTCCTCGAGTACGGCGAAGGCGGCAGAATGGTCGATCTCCTTCCGGATGTTTTTATCACGGAACAAGGCGAGCGCAAAATATGGAAGCTTCCCGAAATTTCCAACCTACCGGTGCTGGTAACCGCTGACGCGAACTGGAACCCAGCCGAGGGAGAGAGCCATTTCTCGCCGCATCTGTTCACCGTTTGGGGGTACTGTTTCGACGCGAAAACGGGTAAGTACGCGAGGCGGCTTCAATACGTCACCTCCAAGAAATACCCAAGCCTGGACGATGTGGATTCCATCAGCGTCCTCGAACCCGAGCGAGAAACAATACTCCAGAAACTGAAGGCCGGTTCGCCCCGGTAATGGACGGGCGCAGTTCGGGTGTGAGCT